>JABFWM010000590.1 GCA_013362195.1 Acidobacteriota bacterium | reverse complement strand
GCTCGCGTCGCAGAACACGGTCGATCTCGATTACAAGGGGCTCGCGAACTGCGGCACCTGGTTCCTCGGGCGCCTGCAGACCGAGCGCGACAAGGCACGCGTGCTCGACGGCCTCGAAGGCGTCGCCGCCGGCGCGCTCGACCGCGCGTCCGCCGACACGATCCTCTCGTCGCTTGCCAGGCGTGTCTTCCTCCTGCACGACGTCCATGAGAAGGCGCCGCGCACGTTCCAGACGCGATGGACGCTGTCGTATCTCCGCGGGCCGCTCTCGCGCGATCAGATTCGCAAGCTGACCGGGGCGCAAACGGCGAACGGCGAGGGGAGAGGAGCGCCGGCGGCGGCGAGCGAGCGAAGCGAGTCGAGCCGCAGCACGCGGGGGTCGGGCCCCGCGCGCATCGAGAAAAGCGACCAAGGTGCCCCGGGAACGCCGTCCGCGGCGAACACGCGCAGGACGGACACAGGCTCTCCGGATACGTCGCAGCGTCCGGTCCTTGCTCCAGAGATACAGCAGTTCTTCTTGCCTGCCTCCGTCACAGCGACCCATTACGAGCCGGTGGCGCTTGGCGTCGCGCGCGTGACGTTCAGCGACGCGAAGTCGGGGATCAACGAATCGCGCGACGTCGTCGCGGTTGCGCCGATCGGCGACCGCGCGGTGCCGGTGGACTGGTCCGGCGCCGACGTGCTCGAGATCGCGCCGGGGGACCTCGAGACCACGCCCGCCGCCGGGGCGACGTTCGGGTCCGTCCCCAAGCCGGCCGCGGCCGCGAAGAGCTACGCGGCGTGGCAGAAATCGTTCGTGGCCTGGCTCGCAGAGTCGCAGCGGATCGAGGTGCAGCGTCATCCGGATCTGAAGCTGACGGGCAAGCCGGGCGAATCGGAGCGTGACTTCCGGATCCGGGCGCAGAACGCCCAGCGGGAGGCGCGCGACGCGCAGATCGACGAGGTGCGCCGCAAGTACGCGGAGAAGCGCGCGCGGGCGGAGGAGAAAGTGCGGCGTGCCGAGCAGAGCGTCGCGCGCGAGCAGGAGCAGGCCTCGCAGCAGAAGCTGCAGACCGCGGTGTCGTTCGGCGCGACCGTGCTCGGCGCGTTCCTCGGCCGCAAGGCCGTGAGCGCGAGCACGCTCGGCCGTGCCACGACCGCCGCGCGCGGCCTCGGCCGCAGCGCCAAGGAACAGGACGATGTGAAGCGCGCGCAGGAGAACGTGACGGCGGCGCGCGAGGCGCTCGAGGCGCTCGATGCCGAGATCGAGGAGGCCACGAAAGGGATCGCCTCGCGCTTCGACGCCGACGCGGGCCGCCTCGAGACCGTGTCGCTCGCGCCGAAGCGCGGGCAGATCGCCGTGCAGTTCGTGGCCCTTGGATGGCGTCCGCGGTGAGGCGCACGGTCCATGACTCAGGGCTCGCGGCGGCTGAGGGCTCATCGGGTCACGGCCCCACGGCATGCGCCGCATAGCTGTCGCCGCGGCGCCCGTTCTGCTCGCGCTCGCATGCCGGGGAGAAAGCTCGCTCGCGACGCGGCAGACCTCGCTGCTCGTCCGCGAGATCACGCCGCCGCCGGGGACGCTCGCGCTGCCGCTCCGCGACGGGTCCGTCCGGTTTGCGGTGATTGGCGACTCGGGCCGGGGCGACGAGGCCCAGCACGCGGTCGCCAGACAGATGATCGAGTGGCGCCAGCGCTTCCCGTTCACGTTCGTGCTGATGCTCGGCGACAACATCTATCCTCCGCACGCTCCAGACGACTACCGGAAGAAGTTCGAGGAGCCGTATCGCGGGCTGTTGGATGCGCACGTCGAATTCCGCGCCGCGATCGGCAACCACGACGAGCCCGACGAAATCTTCTACAAGGGCTTCAACATGGGGGGGCGCCGCTACTATACGTTCCGCGACGGCGAGGAGGGATTGAAGGGGCTGACCGGCGCCGGCGCACGCTTTTTCGCGCTCGACAGCCGATCGTTCGATCGCACGCAGCTCGCCTGGCTGAAGCAGGCGCTCGGCGCGTCGCGGTCACGCTGGAAGATCGTCTACTTCCATCATCCGCTCTACACGTCCGGCCGGTATCAGGCCGGCGCGCGGCTGCTGCGCGCGGCGCTCGAGCCGATCCTCGTCGACGGCGACGTCGATCTGGTGCTGTCCGGCCACGAGCACTTCTACGAACGGCTCGTCCCGCAGCGCGGCATCGCGCATTTCATCTCGGGCGGCGCCGGGTCCTTGCGGCGCGGCGACATCCGGCCGTCCGCGATCATGGCGCGCGGCTTCGACACCGACTACCACTTCCTGATGATGGAGATTGCCGGCGACGAGCTGTGGTTTCAGGCGATCGATCGCACCGGGGCGACGATTGACGCCGGCGTGATTACTCGCCGCGCGCCGTGAGGTCGGCGGCCGCGGCGCAGGCCGGCCCTTCCGCGATGACGTCGACCTTGGCCATGAACGCCGCGACCCAGGCGTCGGCGTCGTGCGCGTCGCCGACGAGATGGTCGAACCGCGCGACCCCGGACCGATCGAACAGCATGCGCAGCTGTTCCCAGGTGAGCGGCCGCAGCAGCGACAGTGCGAACTGCCGCCCCTCCTCCGAGATGCGATGCGGCGGAAAGGTGGCCCCGGCGAAGGGCAGCGTCTTCATGCTCACGCGGCACGCGGCGCGGTCCTCCCAGATCGCCACGTTCCGCCAGTTGTGCAGGTCGATTTTCGCCGGGCCGAACGTCGCGCCGAGATCCTGCACCATCAGCAGCGGTCGGGCGCAGCCTCCGTCGGGGCGGTCCTGTTCCCCGGGACAGAGCAGCCGCTGATTGGATCCCTTGTTGTCCCAGTGCGCGAGCAGCACCGCAATCAGCCGCAGCGCGTCGACCTCGGTGCGTGAGGAGCCGCCGCGGGACGGGTCGATGCGATCGAGCTCGAACCAGGTCCAGCCCTGATCCGGGCGGGCCTGAATCCGGCGGCCTGGCAACCGCCGTTCGATGACCGCGCCTGGAAAAATGACCTCGCGGCCGGGCCGCGCGCCGGCCAGGCACGCCGCTTTCATGCCGGTGCGCGCCAGGCACCGCAGGGCGACGAATGGAAACGGCGGACACCCGCGGCATCGCACCGATGCGGTCATGTACATGCGATCGACGGCAAAGCCGAGCGCGTCCAGCAGCCGCGTCGCCGCGACTTCCGCGGCCAGTTCGGGATTCGATCGGCCGTACTTCACCTTCACGACTTCGCCGGAATCCAGCGCGCAATAGAACTTCGGCGTCGTCCCGCCCGGCAGCTCGGTGGTGAACCGGCAGGCGACTTCCATGTCGGCCGGAAAGGACGCGGGTCCGGCGGGATTGTCGGCGAAGTTGGCCCGGGCCAGCGGCGTCGAGGGCCGCCGCCACACGCGTGCGGAGGCGAGCGCCTCGTCACGCACCCTCGCCGACACCAGCGACGGCGTGGTGAGTGCGGCGGGATCCGCCGGGCGGCACCCGGCAACAAGCGCGAGCAGCACGATGGCTGCCGGTCGTCTCATTGACGGCTCAGGGTCAGGGCTCAGGGCTCACGGGTCGCGCTACTCGGTGACCGGCTTCTTCATCCCTTCATCGGGATCCGGCCCGGGCGGCACGATGTGATCCGGCGCGATCGGTTGCTCCACGCGATCGACATCTCCGCGATTGAACGCTTCGGGGTAGGTCGGATCGGCAAAGCTTCCGCCTTCGCCTCCCACTTCGCTGGTGACCGGCAGTCGTTCGTCGCGGTACTTCTCGGTATCGGCCATCGTCGCCCTCCTGGCGCCGGGTCTGAAGACCCGGCCTACATGGAATGGTGTCGTCGCCCCTCACCGGGTCTGAAGACCCGTCCTACATGCAATGGTGTCGTCGCCCCTCACCGGGTCTGAAGACCCGGCCTACATGGAATGGTGTCATCGCCCCTCTCCGGGTCTGAAGACCCGGCCTACATGGAATGGTGTCGTCGCCCCTCACCAGGTCTGAAGACCCGGCCTACATGCGATGTTTTCATCGCCCGTCGCCCGTCGCCCTCGCAAGCGGCGCGCCAGAGCCCCGAAATCCCTGTGTTATCGTCCACAGCCATGTCCAGGGGGAGCCTCGCCGTCGTCGTCGCGCTCGTGCTCGCGTCCGGTTGTTCGCTGCGCCAGGCCGGCATCAACCGCATGGCGGCCGCGCTCGCGGCGAGCAGTTCCGTTTACGACGCCGACAACGACCCGGAGTTCGTGCGCGCCGCGGCACCGTCGACGCTGAAGACGATCGAGATGCTCCTGTCGCAAGCGCCGCAGCACGAGGGGCTGCTGCTGACGGCGTGCAGCGGCTTCACGCAGTATTCGTACGGCTTCCTCCACGTGGAGTCCGCCATTCAACGTACCAATGCATCGGGGGCGCGCGAGCTGCGGCAGCGCGCGGGACGGATGTATCAACGGGCGCGTGGCTATTGTCTCCGCGGGCTCGCGGTGCGCCATCCCGAGATCACCGCCGACGCGCTGCGCGGCGGATCCGACGTGCTGAGCCGCACGACCAGCCGTGACGTGCCGTTCCTCTACTGGGCCGCCGCGTCGTGGGGCGCGGATCTCTCGCTCGCGGACGATCAGGTGAAGCGCATCGGCGAGCTGACCGCCATTCGCGCGCTCCTGACGCGCGCCCGCACGCTCGACGAAACCTGGGACCACGGCGCGATTCACGAAGCGCTCATTGCCGTCGACGGACTGCCCCCGCTCGTCGGCGGATCGCGGGCGGCGGCGCGCGCCGATTTCGATCGCGCGGTGGCCTTGTCGCAGGGGCGCTCGGTGTTCGCCTACCTCGCGTTCGCGCTGACGCTGCCGGAGGGGAGCGAACGGACGGCGATGTTGGAGAGAGCGGCGGCGATTGACGTGCAGCAGAGCCCGTCGCGACGGCTGACGAACCTTATCGCACAGCGTTACGCAAAGGCGCTGCTTGGCGCTGCGCGCTGAGCGCGACGGGGCGTCCGTTCACCGACTCGTACTCGTACTGCACTTCGAGCTGCGAATTGCCGGCGAACTTCACTTTCGCCATCGATTCCGTGGCGACCGGCACGCGCACCCCACCCAGGCGGGCATAGTGGCGGACGATGTTGACGAGGCTCGTCCAGAAGGAGGGGTTCTTGGAGAGACGGCCCTCGACGCGCAGCAGCTCGCCGCCGTCGGGGCTCAGCACGATCCTGCCCTCCACGAGCAGCACGTCCTTGCGGCGCGGCGTGATCTGCACGACGTGCGCGCCGTCGGCGTCGCGTCCCGCTTCAGCGAATTCGTAATTGTCGGCCGTCAGCTCCGCGCGGCTCGCGTCGCCGCCGTTCACGAGCTCCTGCTCGCGCTTCAGCATCGCGCGCAGCACCCGGTTGCGGATCGTGTCGGAGCCGCGCTCGGTGACCACCTGGTACTCGAAGCGCCCCTCCCGCAGTTCCGTCCATGCCTCGAGCCATGCCTCCTGCTTCAAGCGCTCGCTCCAGGCGTGCATGCGGCGAAAGGCGCGATACGACCGGAGCGGCTCTTCCTGGCGCGAGAAGAAACGGGCCGCGACGAGACCCGCTTCGGAGTCGGCGGCCACCGCCACGGCCGAGCCGGCGAGTGTGAATCCCAGCACCCATGCGGCCGCCACCCGGACCCTGCGGGACCGGAATTGTGGACGGCGGGTAGGTCTCAGAGCTCGCGACAACCTCATGGCTCCACTTGGCAGCCGCGAGTCGCAAGAAGCGTGCTAACCCGGCAAAGCGAGCACAGCCGCAGATGGCTATCGCATGAGCCGACGCAGCGTCTCCAGCGTGTCGGCTTCCGCGACGGCCTTGTCTTTTCGCCATCGCAGCATTCGGGGAAACCGCACCGCGACGCCGCTCTTGTGCCGCGTCGACGGCGCGATCGCCTCGAATCCCAGCTCGAAGACGTGCACCGGATCGACCACCCGCACCGGACCGTGGCGCTCGCGGGTGTGACGCCGGATCCAGCGATCGAGCTCGTCGATCTCTTCGTTCGAGAGTCCGGAATACGCCTTCGCGACCGGCACCAGATCGCGGCCGTCCCACACGCCAAACGTGTAGTCGGTGAGGAGGCTCGCCCGGCGGCCGCTGCCCGGCTGCGCGTAGATCAGCACCGCGTCGATGGTGAGCGGCGCGATCTTCCACTTCCACCAGTCGCCGCGGCGCCGGCCGACGCCGTAGGCCGACGACCGCCGCTTGAGGATGAAGCCTTCGACGCCGCGGTCGCGCGATTCGTCGCGGAGCGCCGCGAGGGCCGCCCACGTCGGCTCCGCGACCTCGTGCGAGATCCGGAGCACGCCTTCGTGCGGCACCAGCGCGGCGAGGACGGCGCGGCGCGCGTCGAGCGGTTTCGACCGCTCGTCGCGCCCGTCCCGTTCGAGCACGTCGTAGGCCATGAACACGACGGGCACGGCGCGCATGATCTGCGCGAGCTGCCGTTGCCGGCCGATGCGCTGCTGCAGCGCGGAGAACGGCAGCGGGCGCGCGTCGCGGAAGGCGAGGACCTCGCCGTCGAGCACGGTGCCGTCGGGTAGGTGCGTCGCGGCGGCGGCAATTTCGGGAAAGCGGAGCGTGATCAGCTCTTCACCGCGCGACCACAGCCAGGTCTGCGCCGCCCGCCGAACGAGCTGCGCGCGGATGCCGTCCCACTTCCACTCGATCAGCCACTCCTCGCGCGGTCCGAGCGTTTCCGGGGGATCGTCGAGCGGCGACGCGAGGAAGAACGGATAGGGCTGCGACGGATCCGCGCCGCCGCTTGCCGGCGCGACGACACCGGCGAACCATTCCGCTGACGGCGTCCAGTCGCCCATCAACCGCGCCGCAACGATCGTGGGCTCGGTGCCCGATGCGTCCGCCAGGGCGCGGACGACCAGCGTCTGCGCCACGCCGACCCGGAACTCACCGGTGAGGAGCTTGTTCAGCAGGAAGCGCTCCGTGCGCGGCAGCACGCCCCACCAGCGCAGCACGTTCGCGCGCTGCACGGCGGGGTCGCTCGTCGACAACGGCAGCACCCGGTCTTCGACCCACGTCGCCAGCGGCACGTCGGCCTCGGTGTCGCCTCTCGGCCAGGCATCGACGAGCAGCGCCATCAGTTCCGCGGCGTCACCCACCGCGCCGTAGCATTCGCCGATCAGCCAGTCGGGGAGTCCGGTCGCGATTTCGATCCATTCGCGAAGCGACGCCGAAGGCAGCAGCCGTTTGAGGCGGCGGCCGGTGAGAAAGTAGACCGCCCACGCCGCGTCGGCGGGCGGCGCGCTGCGGAAGTACGCGACCAGCGCCGCGACCTTGGCGTTGGTCGACGTCGTGCGATCGATCGCGTCATAGAGCGCCGCGAACCGTCTCACGCCTCCGGCTCCGGCTGCGCCGTGAGTTCGCCCGGCTCCCCTTCGAAGGCCGTTCGCAGCGTGCCGGTCTCGTAGCCGCGTTCGGCGAGATAGCGCGCGAAGGCGTCCGACCAGCCGTGCGTCACGAGCACGCGCGAGGCGCCGGTCTCTTCGATCGTCGCCAGCAGCGAGGGCCAGTCGGCGTGGTCCGACAGCACGAACCCGCGATCGAACGCGCGCTGCCGCCGCACGCCGCGAACGCGCATCAACCCCGACGCGAATGCCGTGGACGCGTTCGGCAGCCGCCGCATCCACGGTGTGCCGCGCGCGGAGAGCGGCGCGAGCACCAGCGCCCGGACGAGCGCCTTGCCGCGCGTGCCCTCGCCGATGCGTTCCGTCTCGGCCAGCCGGACGTCCGCTTCGCGATACGCGTCGGTCAACGCCGCCATCGCGCCGTGCAGCCGGATCGGCTCGTCGGCCATGCCGTGCAGCATGCCGAGAATGCGCTGCGCCTTGCCGAGGGCGTAACAGAACAGCAGCGACGGGCGGCCCGCCTCCCGATTCGCGTGCCACCACTCCACGATGTCATCGGCGACGAGCGGCGGCGGATCCCACGTGTAGATCGGCAGCGCGAAGGTGGCTTCGGTGATGAACGTGTGACAGCGCACCGGCTCGAACGCGGCCGCGGTCGGATCCGGCGCGCGCTTGTAGTCGCCGGACACGACCCAGACCTCGCCGTCGCGTTCCAGGCGGATCTGCGACGAGCCGAGGATGTGCCCGGCAGGATGGAACGAGATGCGCACGTCCCCGAGCGTTCTCGCCTCGCCGTACTCGAGCGTCTCGATGTGCGCCTCTGGAAGGCGCCGGCGCAGCACGGGCGCGCCGGGCGCCGCGCAGAGATACGAAGCGGACCCCGCGCGCGCATGATCGCCGTGCGCGTGGGTGATCAGCGCACGGTCAACCGGCTCCCACGGATCGATATAGAAGTTCCCCGCGTCGCAAAACAAACCGCGCGCGCTGTCGGCGATCATCGTCGCTGCCTATGGTGCGACGTGCGACGCGTCCGCACTCGCGGCACCGGTTCCGTCCGTTTCACCCGGAGCCACACCGCCGGCGCCCGTCGCATCTGCGGCATCCGACGTACCGCCCCCACCGGCGCGCGCACCACTCTCATCGTCGGTACGCGCCGCCCTCGAGTCATCCGCGCGCGCGGCACGCCCGCGGCACGCGAGCGCCATGGCGACGAGCACGGCTCCGAATTCGAGCCACATGACCGGAGTGGGGACGAACCACCGATGTCCGTGCTTCGACAGCTCCCAGACGATGTAGACGGGAATGGCCGTGTAGGTCCAGACGATGAGCGGCAACGTGGCCGGCGTGAACAGGAACGGCGTGAAGTAGAGCAGGTACCACGGATAGATGACCGGCGCGCAGGCGAGCGCGACCGCCATCGGCCACGCCCACGCGGCCGGATCGTCCACGGGGCGGCGCCAGCGCATCCACGCGGCGACCGCGAGGCCGGAGAGCACGGCGATGCCGGCAGCGCCTTGCGGGGTGGTGAGCGCGGCGAGTGCCTTGAACAATGGACCGTTGAAACGGATGAACGCGACCACGTTCGGGACCGCGCCGAGCGGCACGGCGCCCGCGGAGGAGAACGGCAGATACAGCGCCAGCAGCACGAGCGCCGCGACGAGTGCATCGCGTACGCGGATGCGCCGCCAGAACAACGGAACGAGGACGATCGGCAGCAGTTTGGTCGCGACCGCGATGACGAACGCAATCGACGCGCGCATGCTCCGGCCGGTGCTCAACATCCAGGCGGTGATGGCGATCCAGAGCGCGCCGAGGGCGTCGATGTGGCCGCTGTGGGCGACCTCGAGAATGACCAGCGGGTTCCAGGCGTAGGCGAGCGCGAGCCATTCCGATCGCCCGGTCTCGCGCAGCCACCGGAGGAGCACCCAGATCGTCAACAGATCGCAGAGCACCAGCGCGATCTTCATCGCCCGCGACGATTCGTGAATCGTCACGACGAGCCGGAAGAACAGCTGCGCCGCGGCCGGATAGGGCGTGCGCGCGCGCCGGCTCGGCATCCTGCGGGTTTCGTCGGTGTGCGTGTGGGCCATCGACGGATCCGCGGGGATCACCGAGAACGGGTTGTAGCCCAGCCGCTGGACCCGGCCGTCCCACAGGTACCGCACCATGTCGTTGTCGGCGCCCACGCGCGGCGCCGCCAGCGGGATGCGGAACGCGACGGCGAAGAGCAGCGCGATCGTCAGCAGTCGCGCGCGACCCACGCCGCCGCCCGCCGGCGTCCCTCGATCGTCCGGCGGTCCACCCGCGCCGAACAAGCGTCGCAGCAGCAGCGTATAGACGACGCACGGCACCGCGGCGAACACGAAGAACCAGAAGGAGCCGAGCGTGACCTGCGTGGCGGCGAGGGCGATCAGCGACGCCAGCGTCGCGGCGCCGCCATAGCGGATGAGCGGGGACAAGCCGCGATTATAGCCACGGATCGCGCGGCCGCCGCGATCGTGCGCGGACGAAAATGATGGTAACGTGTTGACCTTTCACTGCCTGCATGGTGACGAACGCCCGCCCGTCCGTCGCGCGCTGACCGCTCCGTCGACGTCGATGCCAAGGCCCATGATCCGATCCGTCCGCACCGGCTTGTGTCTGGCCGGTTCGCTGCTCGCCTGGTCGTTCACGGCTGCCGCGCAATCGCCGCCCTCGACGCGGGCGGAAGAGTACGCGCAGCGGCAAGCGGAGAAGGCGAAACACACGCACCCGTACGCGCCGGGCTTTCTCGAGCGGCAGCTGCTCGAGATCGAAGCTGGCGGCGGGTTCACCACCATCAGAGGCGTCACCGTCACCTTCGGCGGCATCAAATCCGGATCCGGCTTCGCCGTCGGACCGCTCGTCGGCCACATCTTCGGCGACGGCAGCGTGGCCACCGCGAAGGCGGTCATCTCGCTCCGCAACTACAGATTGCTTCAGGGCTTCTATCAGGCGCGCCCGTTCCTGGACGGCCGGGTGATCGTGAACGGCCGGGCGCGCTGGCAGCGGGCGCCGAACGGTCCGGCGTTTCCCATCGGGCCGGACTCGCCGAGTCAGCGCGCGCAGTACGACGAGGATCGCGCCGAGCTGAGCGCGCAGGCGTTCGCGCGTCCGGTCTCGTTCGTCCGGCTCGCCGGCGGCACCGGCTGGGAGAAGTATCAGACGAGCGCCGGCTCCGTCGCGCTCGGAGAGGACGAGGCGCTGCCGGCGGTCCCGTTCCTGCCGGGGCGCAGCGCCGATCCCGGGTACGTGCACTCGTACGGATTGGCGGCCCTCGATTCGCGCGAGTCGCCAGGCTACAGCCGCAGCGGCACCCTGCTGCAGGCCGTCGTCCACGACTACCGCGCGCGGAGCGGCGGGCCGTACGCCTTCCGCCGGATCGAAGGCGCGGCGCAGCAGCTGATCCCGATCCTGCGCGGCAACATGGTCTTCGATCTGTCCGCGCGCGTCTGGTCGGCAACGCCCGGCGACGGGCAGGACGTGCCGTTCTTCCTGATGCCCGCGCTGGGCGGCGGCGACTTCCTGCGGGGGTTCCGCAACTACCGCTTCCGCGATCGGGACGCGATGCTGCTCACCGGCGAGTACCGCTGGTACGTACAGGAGTACCTCGACGGGGTGCTGTTCTACGAGGCCGGCAAGGTCGCGCCGCGGTTCGGCGATCTCGACCTCGATCGGCTCGAAAAATCGTACGGCATCGGCCTGCACCTTCACACGCCGAACACGACCGTGTTGCGCCTCGAGCTGGCGCGCAGTCGTGAAGGGACGCGGTTCATTTTCGGATTCACTCCCGTGCTCTTCTAACCACGGACCCGCACGGACATCCACGGATACGACGGGCCCCACGGAGGCACACGCATGCACACGGATTTCGGCCGATGAGGATTCCGGGCGTCCTTGCCCGCAGGACGCACTCACGCACGCTCGCCGCCGTGCTCACGATAGCGTTCGTCGTCGGGCTGCCGGCGGCGACGCGCAAGTTCTATGACGACGACCCGGTGAGCCGGGTCCGCGACACGCAGAACGCGTCCAAGGTGCAGCCGTGGGAGATCTCGCTCACCTACGACTCGATTGCGAACCTGTTCGACACCAATCCCGCACCCGAGCCGGTGCGCGCCGAGGACGTCAATACCATCGACGAAGTGCCGGACTCCAGCTGGTTCGTCAACCGGACGATTCGCACGCCCGAGGAGATGACGCGCGGCGTGGACGAAGACACTGGTCCCGCGCCTGGACAGTGGACCGTGAGGACCGGCAAAGGCAACGGGGTGTCGCCCGGGTTCACGATCGTCGATTCGCGCGGCAAGCGGTATTTCGTGAAGTTCGATCCGCCGGACTGGAACGAGCTGGCGACCGGCGCCGAGGTGGTGGTGACGCGCCTCTACCACGCGCTCGGCTATTACGTGCCGCAGACGAACGTCGCGTTTCTGCGGCGGCAGGACCTCGTCCTCGATCCCGCGGCAACGACGACGGGCATGGACGGGAAGAAGCGGCGGATGCGCGAATCCGACATCGAGTCGAACCTCCGCCGCGCCGCGCGCATGCCCGACGGCCGCTATCGCGCGATCGTCAGCGAGGCGCTCCCGGGTCAGCCGCTTGGCGGCTACAAGTACGTCGGCACGCGTCCCGACGATCCCAATGATGTCATCCCGCACGAGAACCGCCGGTCGCTGCGCGCGCTGCGCGTGTTCGGGGCGTGGGTCGACCATCGTGATGCGAAGGCCATCAACTCGCTCGACACCTTGATCCAGGAAGGGGACCGCGCCTACGTGCGGCACCATCTGCTGGACTTCGGGTCGACCCTCGGCAGCGCCGGCATCGGTCCGCGCGACGCCCGCGACAGCTTCGAGTACATCGTCGACATGCCGGCGACCAGGCGCGCGCTGCCGGCGTTCGGCTTCGCGCCGCGCCCCTGGATGTCGGTGGACTATCCCGACTACGCGCTGATCGGGCGCTTCGAATCCGCGGCCTTCGACCCTGACGCGTGGAAGCCGCGCGTGCCGAACCCGGCGTTCCTGCGGGCGCGCGCCGACGATCTGTTCTGGGGCGCGCGGCGGCTCCGCACGATCATGACCGACGAGATGATTCGGGCCGCGGTGAAGGCGGGGCAGTACACGAACCCGCAGGCGGCGGACGCGATCGCCCGCACGTTGATCGAGCGCCGGGACAAGATCGTCCGCGCGTGGCTCGCGGGCGTCAATCCGGTGGTCGACGTCGCGCTGGCGCAGGACGGGCGCTTGACGTTCGGCAACGCCGCGGTCGACGCACGCGTGGCGCCGGCGCCCTCGAGTTACGTGGCGACGTGGTCTCGCTTCGACAACACCTCGTCGGCGGCCACGGCGATCGGTGAAACGCGTGGCGCGTCGCCGATGACGCCGCCGGCGGGCCTGCCATCAGCCGTGCGCGACTTCGTGCAGGTCGACATTCGCGCGGAAGGCGGGGCCGACCCGTCGTGGGCGCAGCCCGTGCACGCGTGGTTCACGCGCACCGCCGACGGGTGGAAGCTGGTGGGATTCGAACGAATGCCATGACGCGCGGCGGCCGCGCCCGCTGAAGGCGATCACACGGGATCAGGAGATCAGGAGCCACGCCGATCGGTGAACTCCCTGATCGGTGATCTCCTGCTCTCCCGCACCCGCGCCTGTCGCCGGCCTGACGCTCAGGCCTCCAGTTGCAGCTGCATCTGATGCGGCTCCCGGCGATCCGCGCCCGTCAGATGCACGAGCGTGCGGCGCACGCATTCCGTGGTCATTCCGTACACCAGGTGCGTGGCAAACGCCGACAGGTGATCGGACAGCGGGTACTCGGTTGGTTTCTTCGAGAGTCCCGCCAGCGGCACACCCATCTCGTCGGCGATGAGCCACACGGTGGCGCCGAACGGCATGCCGGCCCACGAGGTCACGTCGGGCGTGCGTGCGGCGGCGGCCCCATAGATCGCGCCGACCGCGCCGCCGAACGCGTAGTGCACGAGCGAGCCGGCCGCCGGTTTGTCATCCTTCGGCACGTCCTCGCCGGTCACGGTGTGAGCGATCGCGTCCGCCGCTTTGTACGTCGCGGGCTCCGACTGCGGCTTCCGATGCTGCTGGCCGCCGCCACCTTCCGCGCCTCGCATCTCCTCGGACAGCCGTCCGAGCGCCCGCTGAAACTGCTCCATCGTCCATGACGCCGCCAGCCCGCCGATCAATCCGGCGACGACGTTCGTGACGAGTGGGCCGTGGTCCGCTGAGTTGCCGTTCCGCATCGCGTCCTCCGCGCGCACAGATCGCAACAAGGATGCCGTGTCGACCGATTCCGGAGCTTTCGCCTCGCGGACACGCTTACGCGCTCGCCAGCACGGTCGTGCTTGCCGCACGCGACGTCCGGAGCGCATCCAGGCCTTCGACCAGATCCGCGACGAGATCGCGCGGATGCTCGCAGCCCGGCGAGAGACGCACCAGCGTATCCGAGAGGCCGAGCTTCGCGCGCGCCTCCGCGGGAATCGACGCGTGGGTCATGCGCGCGGGATGGCAGACCAGCGCTTTCACCCCGCCGAGGCTCTCGCCGAGCGCGAAGAAGCGGCGCGACGAGACGAACGCGATCACGTCGTCGATCGAGCCGTCCAGTTCGAACGAGACCATCCCGCCAAACCCGGTCATCTGTCGACACGCGATCGCGTGGCCGGGATGATCGGCCAGGCCCGGGTAGTAGACGCGGCCCACCAGCGGATGCGCAGCCAGCACCGTCGCAATCGCCTGCGCGTTGTCGGCATGGCGCTGCATGCGGAGTTCGAGCGTCTTCAACCCGCGGAGCGTCAGCCAGCAGTCGAACGCCGACGGCACGGCGCCGGTCGCGTTCTGCAGGAACTTCACCGGCTCGAAGACGGCGGCATCGCGCGCGAGCACGGCGCCCTGGATCAGATCGGAATGGCCGCCGAGGTACTTCGTGACGCTGTGCACGACGAGGTCCGCGCCAAGGCTGAAGGGCTGCTGGAAGAGCGGCGTCGCAAACGTGTTGTCGACGACGAGGAGCGCGCCGGCGGCGTGCGCCGCCTCGGCGATCGCGGCGATGTCGTAGACCAGCAGCCGCGGGTTGGTCGGCGATTCGATCCAGACCAGGCGCGTCTTCCAGGACAGCGCCGCGGCGAGCGCGGCGGGATCGGCGATGTCGATCTGACGAACCACACAGCCGATCGCCTGGAACACCCGCGTCAGGATGCGATAGGTGCCGCCGTAGACGTCGAGGGGAATGACGATCTCATCGCCCGGGCGGAGGTACGCCTGCAGCACCGCGTTTTCCGCGGCCAGCCCCGACGCGAACACCGCCGCATGCGACACGCCTTCGAGCTCCGCGAGCACGTGCTCGAGGCGTTCGCGCGTCGGATTGTTCGTGCGCGAGTAGTCGTAGCCCTGGTGCCGGCCAGGCGCGGACTGCTCGTAGGTCGAGGTCTGGAAGATCGGCGCGATCAGCGAACCGGTGCCGGGTTCCGACGGCTGCCCGGCGTGAATGGTCTTGGTCGCAAACTCCATGCTCACTCCTTTACCGTATAGGGCTCGAACTGCACGCACGCGCACGCTCCTGCCGGGCTGCGCGTGCGCGGCGGATTTGTCAGATGAGGCAATTCGGCGCGTCTCGAGCGCACCTCGCCTCAACGGGCTCCGCGACACGCTGCGCGCACCACACCACCGGTGTGATGGCCGCAGCCCACGAACGAAGGGAGTGAGAATCGTCGGGCCGGGTCGGATCGACCGCGGCCGAGGCTTTATCTCTCCCGTGTTATCGGGCAGGAAGTAGCACCTTGGCGCATTTCAGGGCCGCCTGGTTGCTGTGGCGTCGTCGGGCCTGTTCCCTCAGCCACTCTGGATAAACGCCTGCGCGTGTCGCGCAGACCTGTGCAGCGTAGTCAGAGCGGACGTGCGATGTCAACCGGAACGGGCAGGCATTACCGTTGCACTGGAGGCCAGGAAGAATTCCAGGCAGGACGACACGTCCGTTTTGTATTCGCCTGAACCCAGATTGGAGGGCAGACATGAAGAAGGTATTCGGAGTGGTCGTGTTGGCGGGAGCGCTTGGCGCTGCGCCTGCGTTCGCGCAGGCGCCGGCCACGCCGCAGGGACAGTCGGGCCAGACGAAGCAGCAGCCCAGGCCGAAGACGGCAACGGGCGCGTCGCACGAGGCCGCCGGTCACAAGACGGCGGGCACGAGCGGCACGATCGCTCCCGGCGATCGCGCGTTCGTGAAGGAAGTGGCCAGCGGCGGGATGGCCGAGGTCGAGCTCGGCAACCTCGCCAAGGAAAAGGCCTCCAACGCCGACGTGAAACAGTTCGCGGATCGCATGGTCACCGACCACGGCAAAGCGAACGATGAACTGAAAAATTGGGCCCAGCAGAAGAACGTGACGCTGCCGACGGAGCTCGACGCGAAGCACAAGGCGAAGCGCGATCAGCTCGCGAAGCTCTCGGGCGAGGCCTTCGACAAGGCGTACATGCGCGAGATGCTGACCGACCATCAGCACGACGTGGCCGCGTTCAAGCGCCAGTCGACCGCCGCGAAGGATCCGGATCTCAAGGCGTGGGCGGGCAAGACGCTGCCGACGCTGCAGGATCACCTGAAGCAGGCGCGGGACACCAACGCCAAGGTCGGCGGCTCGGGCGGCGCGAAGAAAGGCGCGGCCAGGAAGAGCGGCGCGCCGAAGAAGAGCCACGGAAAGTAAGGGCGTTTTCGCCGCTTCCGCCGTCAGGCGGACACACCACATAATGGCCGCGTGCACCCGAACTACTGGGCGTTCGCGGCCATTGCCGTTCCCCTCGTGCTCACGCCCGGCGCGTCGACGGCGCTCGTGCTCCGCAACAGCATCGCGCGCGGCACGCGATCCGGCGTGCGAACGGCGGTTGGCATCAACGCCGGGTCGCTCTGCTACGGGTTGCTCGCGGCCTTCGGCGTGGCGCTGGCGCTGCAGCAGTGGCCCGCCGCCTGGCGTGTGCTCCGCGTTGCCGGCGTCGCGTACCTGATCGCGCTGGCGTTCTCCTCGTTCCGGCACGCGCTCGTCGGCGGTTCGTTGTCTGTCCGCGCCGCCGCGCCGCCGCCGGCATCGGCCGCGCCGCTCGCGCGCGACCTCGCCGAAGGCTTCATCACCAACCTCCTGAATCCCGCCATCGCGACGTTCTACCTGCTCGTCGTGCCGCAGTTCGTGCCGGCTGGCGCACCGATGGTGCGAAGCGTGCTGCTGTTGACGGCGATCCACGTCAGCCTGGCGATCACCTGTCACCTCACGTGGGCCGCGGCCGGCGGGACGCTCGCGCACGCGCTCGGGCGGAGCGGGCCGCGCCGCGCGCTCGAGGCGCTGAGCGGCGTCGCGCTGGTCGCGCTCGCCCTCAA
>JABFWM010000124.1 GCA_013362195.1 Acidobacteriota bacterium | reverse complement strand
CACCGCGGCGGATGGCTCGCGGGAGCGCTCGTCGGACTGGTGCTGGGTGTGTGCGCGGCGGCGCTGCTCGCGGTGCTGCCCTGGTTCGCGGCCTCGTTTTTCTATACCTACGTGCCGGCGGTCTCGCCGCTCGGACCGCACGATGCTTCGTGGCTGCTGGTCGCGGTGATGGCCGCGAGCATCGTCACGTCGGCGGTTGCAGGCATCTGCTACGGCCCGCCGATTCATTCAGCGCGCACGCTTCCGTCGTCGAGCTGGCGCGAGATCTATCCGACGACGCGGCGCTTTCGGTAATCATCCGAGGGGCCCTCGGACTCCCCTACACGCTCTCTCGCGCGCCGCTTCGCCGGCGCGCTCCGTTCGCGTGGCTCACTCGTGGCGCTCGTTCGCGGCCGAGAGGGGGAATCGCTCAGCAGATCCGCGGCAGCGGATCGCCGGCAAGCATATCGAGCACCCGGGAGCCGCCGGCCTCGGTGCGCACGAGGACCATGTCGGGCGGCGATTCGAGGACCTCACCGATAATCGCGGCCTCGGTCCCGAGCGCGTCAGACCGCATCGCGTCGAGTGCGGCGTCAGCGTGCGCGGCAGGCACGATCGCGATCAGCTTGCCTTCGTTCGCGATGTGAAGGGGATCGAGACCGAGGATCTCGCACGCGGCGCGCACGTCGCCGCGCACGGGAATCCGCCCCTCGTCAACGGCACTGGCCAGGCCCGCGTGCTGTGCGATCTCGTTCAGGCCGCTGGCAACGCCGCCGCGCGTCGGGTCCTTGAGGCAGCGCGTCTGCGGCGATGCCTCGAGGACGGCGGCGGCGAGCCGGTGCAGCGGCGCCGAGTCGCTGCGGATGTCCGCTTCGATCTCGAGCGCCTCGCGCGCGAGCAGGACGGCGATGCCGTGGTCGCCGACCGGCCCGCTGAGGAGCACGCGATCGCCGGGCTGCACGAGCGCTCCCGACAACGAGACGCCGTTGGGGACGACACCCACGCCTGCCGTGTTGATGAACACCTGATCCGCCTTGCCGCGGTTCACCACTTTCGTGTCGCCGGTGACGATGGGCACGCCGGCTGCTGCCGAGGCCGTGCGGATCGACTCGACGATCCGCCGCAACACCACGACGTCGAGGCCTTCCTCGAGAATCAATCCCAGCGACAGCGCGAGCGGCCGCGCGCCGGCGGTCGCGAGATCGTTGATCGTGCCGTGCACCGCGAGCGATCCGATGTCGCCGCCGGGAAAGAACAACGGGCTGACGACGTACGAGTCGGTGGTGAACGCGAGACGCGCGGGGGCGGCGCCGATTGGCAGGACCGCCGCATCATCGAAGCCGTCGAGCGGCGCGCCGCCGAGGCCGGGCAGCAGCAGGCCGTCGAGCAGATTGCGGCTCGCCTTGCCGCCGCTGCCGTGGCTGAGCGTGATCCATTCGTCCTGGAGGACGTAGCGGCGGCGCCGTGCGGCGCGGGCGCGTTCGATTCGTTCGAGTTGATCGCCGAGCGGTGACGGGGGCGTGATCATGTCGGCGTCGGCCCGGTCGGTTCGCGCCGCACCCGCCCCGACAGCGAATAGCGGCCGTAGTTGAAATAGGCCGCGCACGCGCCTTCGGGCGAGACCATGCACGTGCCAATCGGCCGATCGGGCGTGCAGGCGGTGCCGAACACGCGGCACTGCCACGGCTTGATGGTGCCCTTCAGCACTTCGCCGCACTGGCACGCCTTCGGATCCGTCACCCTGACGCCGGGGACCTCGAAGCGAACCTCGGCATCGAAGTCGGCGAACTCCGGTCGCAGCTTCAGCGCGCTGCAGGTGATGAAGCCGAGGCCGCGCCATTCGAAGTAGGGGCGCAGCGCCATGGTTTCGCCAATCACCGCGAGGGCCCGGCGGTTGCCCTCCGGGCGGACCACGCGCGCGTACTGGTTCTCGACTTCCGCGGTTCCGCGCTCGCGCTGCCGGAGGATCATCACGAGCGCTTGCAGGATGTCGGCGGGCTCGAAGCCGGAAATCACGATCGGCCGGCGGTACTGCGCCGGAATGAACGCAAACGGCTGCGTGCCGATGATCGTGCTGACGTGGCCCGGGCCGATGAACCCGTCGATCTGCATCCCGGGCGAATCGAGGATCGCCTTGATGGCGGGCACGATCGTCACGTGGTTGCAGAACACGGAGAAGTTGCGCACGCCCTCGGATCGCGCGCGAAGGAGCGTCGCTGCGGTGGAGGGCGCGGTGGTCTCGAAGCCGATCGCGAAGAACACGACCTGCCGGTCGGGCGTGTGCCGCGCGATCTTGAGCGCGTCGAGCGGCGAGTACACGAACCGCACGTCGGCCCCCTGCGCCTTCGCATCGAGCAGGCTGCCGCGCGAGCTGGGCACGCGCATCATGTCGCCGAACGTGGTGAAGATGACGCCGGGATGGCGGGCAATCGCCAGCGCATCGTCGATGCGGCCCATGGGGATGACGCAGACCGGGCATCCCGGACCGTGCACCAGGTCGATCGACGGTGGCAGCAGATCCTCCAGCCCGTGCCGGTAGATCGCGTGCGTGTGCCCGCCGCACACTTCCATGATCTTCAGCGGGGCATCGGCGGCGCGGCGCTGGATCTCGGCGACGAGCGATCGCACGAGCTCCGGATCGCGGTACTCGTCGACGAACCGCAGCGACGGTGTGCCGCTCATGCGCCGGCTCCGCGCGTTGCGGCCGCCGCGCCGGCGACCGACGCGGCCGGGTTGACGAGGGCCGCGCGCATCGCGCGAACGAGCGCGTGCCATGCCGTCGCGTGCGTCTCCTGGATGCGCGGTACGTAGTCGGCCGCGGTCGTGAAGCAATACTCGACGGCGCCCGCGCCGGCCAGCGCGCCGCCGCCCGTTCCACTGAACGCGATCGTCAACAGGCCGCGCCGCTTCGCGGTCTCGAACGCGCGGACGACGTTTCGTGAGGTGCCGCTCGTCGAAAATCCCAGCGCGACGTCGCCGCGACGCCCGAATGCCTCGAGCTGACGTGCAAACACGTGCTCGACGCCGACGTCGTTGGCGATGGCGGTAACGACCGCGACGTCGTTCGGCAGCGCGAGCGCCGCCACGGCCGGCGATCGAGCGTCGTCCGGCAGCATGCAGTCGGCGGCCACGTCCTGCGCATCGGTCGCGCTGCCGCCGTTGCCGAACGCGAGCACCTTGCCGCCGGCGCGGATCCGGGCCGCCATCGCCACCGCCGCGTCGCCGAGGCGATCGCCATACGTGGAGGCCATGGCGCGGCGCAATTCAGCCACATCGGCGGCCTTGCGGAGAATCGAATGGCGCACGTCCTCGATGGCCGCGTCGAGGCGCGCCTCGAGCGAGGGCTCGACGAGCTGGAACGGATTGAGCGCGCTCCGCGACTCGAAGAACACGTGCACGAGCTCCCAGAGCAGGTGATACAGCGTCTCGTGGATTTCCTGTGCGAGCAGCGGATCGGCGGTCGGCACGTGGAACTCGCTGTCGGCGCTCGAGGCTGCGGCGCCCCCGGCGGCGGCGAGAAGCGTCAGCATTCCGCGGCGGCGCGCCGTGGCGAGCGCGCGATCGAGTCGTGCGTCCGGTTCACCGCTGCACAATCCCATAGCGATGTCTGCGGGGCCCCCGAGCGTGTCGAGCGCCGCGGCGAACGCGCCATCGGGATCGCTGCGCAGCGCGCCGCTCAGCACGGACGCGTCGCTGGTGAGCGCGAGCGCCGGCAGCGCGCGCTTGCCGACGATCACCGGGTGCACGAACTCGACGGCGACGTGCTGCGCGTCGGTGGCCTGCGCTCCGCTGCCGAACACGAAGAGCGTTCCGCCGCGATCGAACCGGTCCGCCATGCGGCGGCAGGTGCCGGCAATCTCGAGCGCGTGCGCGCCAAAAAATGCTTCGGCGGCCGCGGCACTGCGTTCGAAGTGGTTCCGCACGAGCGGTGCGGCGTTCATTCGATCCGGCTCCTCGACAGCTGATCGATCTCCTGTTCGTAGGCGCCGCCAAGCTCGCGCAGGAACGCGATGGTGCGCTGCGCTTCGTCCTCGTCGATCCGGCTGATCGCAAAGCCGACGTGAATCAGCACCCAGTCGCCGGCCTCGAGCCCGTCGGGCGAGACCAGCGCGACGTTGATCACGCGGCGGACGCCGCCGACGTCGACACGGGCCATCTGACGCCCGTCATCGGTGAATTCGACCACCTTGCCCGGGATGCCTAGGCACATCGCTGTACTCCGTCCGCGGCGCGAAGCGTCCGCGCCGCGGCGACCGCCTGACCGAGCGACAGGCCGCCATCATTGCACGGTACGCGCTGATGACGGAGGACCCCGAGGCCGCGCGCCTCGAGCGCGATCGACGCGCGTTCGGTGAGGACGCGATTCTGGAAGACCCCGCCGGTCAGTGCGATCCTCGAAATCCCCGTCGTACCCGCGAGGCGACCCGACACGTCCGCGATCATCGCGGCGACGGCACTGTGGAAGGCAGACGCGATGTCGGAAGGACAAATGCCCGAGCCGATATCGGACACGATCGATCGAACGACAGGCGCGGCGTCGATCGTCCACGGCTCGCCGCTGGTGTCGAGGCTGAACGCATAGCGGCGGTCGCAGGGCTGCGAGGCGATCGCCTCGAGCGCGAGCGCCGCCTGTCCTTCGAACCGGCTGCGATCGCGCACGCCGATCAGCGCGGCGACGGCATCGAACAGGCGGCCGACGCTCGAAGTGACGGGGGAGGCCGGACGGTCGAGCAATTGCTCGACGAGATGCCGCTCCTGCGCGCCCACATCGTCAGGCGCGCGGACGAGATCCGCGGCGCGGTCGCGGTCGAACGCGGCGCGTAAGTGCGCCCACGCCATCCGCCAGCCGTCCCGTGCGGCGCGATCGCCGCCCGGCATCGGAACGTAGGCGAGGTGCGCCGCGCGGCTGTAGCGGGCGCCGTCCGCAATCAGGAACTCGCCGCCCCAGACCGCCCCGTCGGCGCCGAGCCCCGCACCATCGAAGGCCACGCCAATCACCGGATCGGTGACGCGGTGTTCGGCCGCGCAGGACAGGACGTGCGCGTGATGGTGCTGCACCGCGATCCGTCGATCCGCGGGGAACTCGAATGCGAACCGGGTCGAGAGATAGTCCGGGTGCGTATCGTGCGCCACCACCCGCGGCGTCGTGCCGAACGTACTCGTGAAGTGCGACACCATCGCGGCGAGCGCGTCGAAGCTCAGTGAGTGTTCGAGGTCGCCGATGTGCGGCGACAGGCAGGCGTCCGAGCCATTCACGAGGCAGAACGTGTTCTTCAGATGTCCCCCGACCGACAGCACAGGTTCCGGCGTGCGTTCGGCCAGCGACAGCACGTCGGGCGCATACCCGCGCGCCCGGCGCACGAGCATCGGGGCGCCGCACATGACAGCGACGACGCTGTCGTCAGCGCGCGTCTGGATCGCCCGGTCGTGCATCAGGAAGGCGTCGGCTATCGATTCGAGCCGCGCCATCGCATCATCGTCGTCGTACGCGATTGGCTCGTCCGAGCGGTTGCCGCTCGTCATCACCAGGGGAATGCCGACATCGTGCAGCAGCAGGTGATGCAACGGCGTGTACGGCAGCATCAGGCCGAGCGCCGGACAGCCGGGCGCGACGTTGACGGCGAGGTCGAGCGCGTCCGCAGAGATCTCATCGACGAGCGTGATCGGGCGGCGCGGCGATCGCAGCGTCTGCAGCGCCGGACTGCGCTGCCCGGCGAGGCGATCGAGCAGCGGTTCCGGGACCATGACCGCGAACGGCTTGCTGTCGCGGCGCTTGCGGCGGCGGAGAACCTCGACGGCGTCCGCGTTGCGCGCGTCGCAGGCGAGATTGTAGCCGCCGAGCCCCTTGATCGCGACGATCAGCCCGTCGCGCAACGCCGCCGCCGCTTGCTTCAGCGCGATGTCGTTGCCGGCGGCTCGACGACGGTCGACCACGCGGCGAAAGTCGAGTGTCGGACCGCAGGCGGGGCAGGCAATCGGCTGCGCGTGAAAGCGCCGGTCACGCGGATCGTCGTACTCGCGCCGGCATTCGTCGCACATCGCGAACGCCGCCATGGTCGTGCGGCGTCGATCGTAGGGCACGCCGCGGACGATCGTGAAGCGCGGGCCGCAGTTCGTGCAGTTGGTGAACGGATAGCGATAACGGCGATCGTTCGCGTCGAACAGCTCGGCGAGGCAGGCGGCGCACGTGCCGACGTCGGCCGAAATGCGCACGTCGAGAGACAGCGCGTCGGCGCTGTCGAGGATGACGAAGCCATGCTGGCGCGCGGGCGGCGCGTCCCGCGTGATGACGTCCTCGATATTGGAGAGCACCGGCGCCGCGGCGGGAAGGCGGGCGAGGAACGCATCGAGCGAGCCGCGCTCCCCCTCGACATCGACGAGGACGTGCGAGCCGCGGTTCTGCACCGTCCCGTGCAGCCCGAGCCCGGTCGCGAGCGTGTACACGAACGGCCGGAAACCGACGCCCTGCACGCGCCCGTGAACTTCGATCAGAACGCGTCCAATCATGAGCACCGCCGCGGTCAGGCCGGCGGACCGCTGACGGCCACTATATGACTGTCAGCCGCCAGACGACAACTGCCGCGGCGACCGCAGCGATTCGACGTGGCGCACGATCGCGTCCACCTCGCCTGGCGTCAGACTCAGGTTCGGCATGCGGACCTCCCGGTACCTGGCCGCGAGCGCCGTCGCGATCGGATCCTTGCGGCCGCGGACGATATCCGGCTGCAGGACGTATTCGGCAATCCACGCACGGTCGTGGGTCACGAATGCCCGTGCGAGGTCGGGCCCGATCGCGTCGCCCCGGCCGACCGTGTGGCAGCCCGCGCAGAGGCTGCGGAACAGGTACTCGCCGTCGCCGCGGGTCAGGGTGGTGGGCGCCTCCGTATAGCGCTTGCCCGGCCGCGCCGCCTTCCAACTCGTGAGCCAGTCGCTGATGATGCGCGCGGTGTACGCCGGGTTGTCGAGCGCGGAGGTCCGCATCCACTGCCCGGTCGCCTCGTTGCCGACGAGGAGCATCGGTCTGTGCCCGTCCTGCGTCCCGGCCGGATCGGACCAGAGTCCCAGCTTCCTGGTGAGCAGGTCGATGTCGGCGGTTCTGCCGGTGAGGAAGATCCATCCCGGTCCGGCATTGAACTTCGCCGCGTACGCTTTGAGCACGGCGGGCGTGTCGTGCTCCGGATCGATCGAGATCGAGAGGAAGAACACCTCGCGGCCCATGCGATCGCCGAGCAACTGCTGCATGCGCGCGAGCCGCGACGTTTCGATCGGGCACGCGTACTGACAGTTGGTGTAAACGACGTTGACGGCGACGATCCGTCCCTTGACGAGATCGGAGAACGTGACGTCCTTGCCCTCGTGTGTGGTCAGCGTCACGTCGGGAAATCGGGCCGCGCCGGTGCGCGCGTCGGCTGCGGCTGGCGTGGATCGCGCGAACGCGATCGACAACACGACTGCTGTGAGCGCCGCCGCCAGCGCGGCGCGCCTCGTCCGTCTCTTCATGTCTTCTCCTGGATCGGAAGATCGGCGGGCGGCGCGTCGAGCACCGCCCGCTGCAGCTTCACGTGACCGCGCTATCCCTGGAGGATCTCGGTCGGATCGATGAACGTGCACCCCTGCGGCGTCGGCACCGGCGACGGCAGCGGCCGAAGCGCCGCGCTCCCGTCGGAGTTCACGTCCCACCGGAGCAGCATCGCGTGGTCTTCGTGAGTCGTGTTGTGGCAGTGCTCCATGTACGTGCCCGCGAAGTCGCGGAACTGGAGACTGATGGTCACGTCGGATCCGGCGCGCAGCCGGTACACGTCCTTGCGGCCGCGCTCCCATCCCGGTACGGTCGACGCGAGCCCGTCGCGCGCGATGATCTGTCCCTCCTCGAAGTGGACGTGGACCGGATGATCCCAGCCGCCGCCGCCATTTTTCAGGTGCCAGATCTCTCGTGTGCCCATCTTCGGCGCGGCCGTGATGCGCCCGTAGTCGGCCGCGAGCGTCGCGCCGCTGTTGTAGGCCACGCCCCACGGCCCCTGCGTCTCCGAAGTCGGTCCGCTCGTCGTCTGTCCCGCGCCCCGATTCCACTCGAACGTGCGTTCGCACGCGACCGGGATGTTCGAGTGATCCGGGTTCGGAATGAGCATCGGCGACGTCGGCGCCCTGACGCCGGAAGGATACGTTTCGGGGAATCCCGGGACCACGCTCATGTCCGGAGAGGCCGGGTCCGCCACGACCCGGAACTCCAGGAACCGGCCGACGCAGGGATCCAGCGATGCGCCGCCGAGCGCCTGCGCGATCGTCAGGTCGGTTGACGGGCCCCTGCCGTCCTGGTGCTCGCAGCAGTTCACGAAGTGCAGCCTGGTGCCGACCGGGTACTGCGAGAAGTCGATGACGATGTCGTAGCGCTCCGCGATGCCCTGCTGATCGAGGCTGGTCAGCTTCAGCGCGCGCGGCAGCAGGTTGCCGTCGTTGCCGATCTGGTAAATCGGCTGCGCGGCGCCCGCGGCGTTGACGAGGGCGATCTTCAGGAACCGCGCCACGCTGCCGTTCAGGATCCGGAAGCGATACTTGCGGCGCTCGACGTTGAAGTAGGGCTTGTAGGCGAGGTTCACGGTCATCACGTCGCCGAGGAACCCGTCGAACTGGAAGATGTCCATCGCGAGCTGCCCGTTGGCATCGAACGCCTTGTCGGCAACCATCACGTTGATGTCGTAATCCAGGTTGCCCCAGCTCTTGCCGATGGTCGCGGCCTGTCCGCTCGGCAGCCGCAGGTTGACGCCGTCGTCGATGTCCTCGGCGCCGCGATCGAGGCCGCTGTAGATGTTGAACATCCCGGCGTTGCCCTTGTAGACGTTCTGTGACGTGAACCCGAACATGTGGTCGTGGAACCAGTGCGTGCTCATCGTCTCGTGCCAGTCGCCGGGCACCTGAATCAATCCACCGCTGTCGGCGGGCGACGAAGCCATGCGATCGGTGGCGCCGGGGTTCATCGACGTGAAGCCGGCCAGCAGGATCGGATAGTGATAGTCGTAGAACTGATTCGGGAAGAAGAACGCGCCCGTGAAGCCGTCGTTCTCCGCGCCGTGATGTCCGTTGTGCTCGTGCGTGGAGATGGTGTGACGGCCGAAGCCGTTGTTCGCCCGCACGTCCACCGGCAGCCGGTTGTAGTGGCGGAACAGGATCGGCTCGCCGTATCGCCCGATCAGCAGCTTCGGCGGAACCGTACCGTTGAACGTCCAGACCGAGTTCTCCTCCTGGATCGGCATCTGCGGATGGAAGCGCAGCTCGATCGGCGCCCCGGGCGTCATCCCCAGCAGGTTCAGCTGTGACGACGACACCGACGGGTTGTAGGACGTGTTCGGCCCCTTGTTCCCCATCTGCGACACTTCGACCGCGACCTGCGGCGGGAACTGCTCCCAACGCTGGTGCGCCCACAGCGGACCGGGCGGACGTCCTTCGATCGGACCGACGCCGCCGCCGAGCAGCGCGTCGACCCGCTGGGCCGTCTGGTTCGACTCGCAGGTCGGCGGGCAATAGTCCAGCGATGACATCGGGTTCCGCTGCAGCACGTCGAAGCGCGGCATCGGCTGCGAAAACACGGGTGCGCCGAACAGGGGACTGCGTGGAAGCCCCGTCGGAATGTCGAACGACGAAGCCCGGAGGTTCGGCACGAATGGGTTGAGGCCGCGGATGGGCGCCAGCACGCCGGCGCCCGTGAAGAGCCCCATTCTGATCAGATCACGACGCGAGAGGTGTCCGTGCGACAGGGCCTGGACGATGCCGCGGCGTTCGGCTTGTGCCTGGCGCGCCGCCTTCTGCCGCGCCCTGGACGCGTTCCACGGAAGATACATACGGCTCATGGGAAAGATGTCGCTCCTTGCGCGAAACGGATAACACTCGTCCGAACGGTCGATGGCTGGTGGTGACCAGCACCGCCGCGATCGAGCGGAGCCTCGAACGGACGATGGTTCAGTCGACCGCGGGGCCGAGCAGCGAGGGCTGCTCGTGGTGTGAGTGCTTCGAGAGTAAGGAATGCGGAGGGTGCGCCGCATCGCCCAGGCAGACGGGTACGACTAGGCTAGTGGTGCCAGCACCCCAGCCGCGGCGCGCACGCGATGCGCGAGGGCGGAGGGACGTCGAACGTGTGTGATGCGATCGACGGAAGGACAGAGGCCGCCCCCTACGTGCGGCGGCCTCTGCCGGTTCTCGATGCGCGCCATCCGGGCGCGTTCTGCGTCGTCAGACTGCCAGGGTTACGTGGTCTGCTGCTGCGCGAACTGCTTGAAGAATTCCTGCGCGCGCCGGTCCAACTCTTCCGGTGAGAGATCCTCTTTGCGCGTCGCGATCGTCCACTGATACCCGAAGGGATCGTTAATCGTGCCGGTCCGATCGCCCCAGAACTGATCGGCAAGCTGACCCATCGGCCCGGGAGGAACCTGCGCGCCAGCCGCGACGGCGCGGGCGAAGAGCGCGTCGCAGTTGTCCACGTAGATCCAGAAGCCCACCGGTGAGCCGCCGAATGTTTTCGCGCTGCGCGCGCCGCCCATCGTGTCGTTCAGCATGAGGCGCGAATTGCCGATCTGCAGGTCGGCGTGCATGATCTTGCCGTCGGGACCCACGGCGCGCGACTTCTCCTCCGCGCCGAACGCCTTTTTGTACCAATCGATGGCCTGCGCCGAGTTCTCGAAGATGAGGTGCGGGGTGACGCTGTGAAGGCCCTCTGGGATGGGGCTGCGTGCTTTCGCCATATCAATGCCCTCCTTACAGGTGTGAGTGCGGCCCGGCTATTGTCGTGCCGCGGATGGGCCGCCGCAAGTTCAATCAGCGACCCGCCGGGACGCGCCGGTTACGTGTTCTATGACGTAATCGAACGGGATTCGGTGAAATCGACATCGGCGGCGTCGCCGCGGTTTTCGCGTCTTCCGCCTGAAGGCGGAAGCTGCGCGGCCGCGCGCTCCTCAGCTCGTTATCGTAGGCGTCGCGCACCGGTCCATGCGGCTGCGCGCGGTGACGCGCGCGGCCGTCAGGGCGCGGTGGCAGCAGAGCCGAGCGGAGCGGCGGCGGCGCGATCCTGTGAGGCGACGGGCAGTTCGTTGAAGACCGGACGTGTGGGATCGACGAGCGCCCAGCACGCCGCGCCGACGAGGAACAGCGCCCCCATGAGATACAGCGGCAGGTTCCAGTTCGCGAACCATTGCACCGAGTACGCAACGATCAGCGGGTTGAGCATCGCGGCAAGATTGCCGACCGAGTTCATCGTCGCGCCGACCACGCCGACGTGGTTCCGTCCCACTTCGATCACGGTGCCCCATGCCGCGCCCAGCGTAAACATCGTCAAGCCGGTTGCGATCGCGATGAGCACGGCGGCGAGCACCGGCCTCGATGACCCTGCGGCCCCGAGCAGCGCAATGCCGGCGATGACGTAGGCCGCGGCGCCGAGGCCGCAGCGTCCGACGCGAAGTCCGTAACGCGCGGCCAGACGATCGGTCACCACTCCGCCGAGGAGATCGCCCGGCATGCTGACGATCAGCGGCAGCCCGGCGAAGATGCCGAGGCTGGCGGCATCGAAGCCGTGGCGCTGTTTGAGATACGTCGGCAGCCACGTGATGCAGAAGTAGAAGATCATGCAGTTCGGGATGTACATCACGCAGAGCGCCGCCATGTTGCGACTGGCGGCGAGCGTGCGCCAGTACGCCAGGCCGGCCGCATGGCCGCAATCCGCCGGACGCCCCGACACGATCGTCTGCAGCTCGCCGGCATTGACCGCCGCGTGCTCCGAGGGATCGTTGCGGAACCACGTCAACCAGACCGCCGTCCACACGAGGCCGATGCCGCCGAAGCACACGAAAATCTGGCGCCATGACAGGAATTGCAGCAGCCAGAGCACGAGAGCGGGCGTCAGTCCGCCGACCAGATGCGCGCCGGCGAAGAAGACCCCCTGGACCGTCCCGCGTTCGCGCTGCGGGATCCACCGCGAGAACGTGCGCGCGACGCACGGCCACGCGCCCGCTTCCCCGAGCCCGAACAGGAAGCGGACGATCAGCATGGCCGGATAGCTGAATGCCGCGCCGGTGGCCGCGGTCAGGAACGACCACCAGATGACGATCCGCGAGAGCACGGCACGCGTCCCGCGGCGATCCGCCCACCATGCCGTCGGGATCTCGAACAGCGCATAGGCGAGCTGAAAGACGGTGAAGACGTAGCCCATCTGCACCGTGGTCAGGCCGAGATCGCGGGAGATGCCGGGCGCGAGCGTGGCGATGCAGGCGCGATCCAGGTAGGTGATCATGCCGAGCGTCGTCGCGAGCGCGACGACGCGATAGCGCGCGTGGCTGGCCGGAGGCATCTCGCGCGCGCACTATACGCGAAATCGCCCGCGGCCGTGAATAGCCGAGCGGAGGCGTGCGGGAACATCGACGTCGTTCCTGCCACGCGCGTATGATGCCGATGCTCGCAGCAGCCCGTTGAACCCCGTTGAGCCCCCATTCACCATTGATCGGCGGGCGCGGTGCGGCGTTTGCTGGCGATCGAAGGCGGGTCCGGCACAGTGCCGGGGAATGCCGGCTCGACGACCACAGGACCTGCAGCACGGCGGCCTTCAGGCCCGCTGACGAAGGAGGCACGCGTGGCCACACAGGAAACGATTCACTGGACGCACGACTTCGAGAGCGCGCTTCGGAGCGCGCGCGAACGTCGCGCCAACATCCTCGTCGATTTCACCGCCGCCCCGATGTGAGTCGGATGCGCTCGGCTGGATGCCGAGGTGTATCCGGATCCCCGCGTCTCCGGGCTGATCGAACGGCACTTCGTCCCGGTGCGCGTCCACATACGCGACAACGCCGACGAGTTCAAGCGGCTCGGCGAACGCTACGGCGCGCAGTGGACGCCCACGGCGCTCATCCTCGACTCGACGGGCGCCGAGCGGCACCGCATCGAAGGGTTCCTTCCGCTGGATGACTTCCTGCCCCAGCTGAAGCTCGGGCTCGCGCACGCCGCGTTCGGCGAAGGCAAGTTCGCGGATGCCGAACGATGGTTCCGCGAGCTGGTCGACGCGCACCCGACGTCGGATGCGGCGGCGGAGGCGCTGTACTGGGCGGGCGTGTCGAAATACAAGGGCAGCGGCGACGCCAGCGCGCTCGGCGAGACCGCGCGGCAGTTCAAAGAGCGGTATCGCGACTCACCGTGGGCCAAGAAAGCGTCTATCTGGGCAGGGTGAGCCGACGCTTCGGGTCTATACGGCCCGCGATCACCTGGCGGCGCGCTTCAGTTCGAGGTCGATCAGCGCGTCGAAGTACTGCGGGGGCACGCCGCCTTCGGGCACACGCTTACCGTTGACGAAAAACGACGGCGTGGAATTCACGCCCAGCCGTGTGCCGATGGCGGCTTCCGCCTTGATTGCCTCGACGGCCTTCTGATACTGCGCGTCGAAGTCGCTGATCTTGCCGACGTCGGCCGCGGCGCGGCGGACCGTGTCCGGGGTGAGTTCCTCCTGGTGCAGGAAGAGCCAGTCCTTCAACTGATCCCCCGTGCCTCTGTGCGCGGCGAGGACGTAGGCCGCTGAGGCTTCGCATGTCGCCGCGAAGTGCACGCTGGGTACGCTGGCGTTGCACCGCGAGCTCAAGGGCCACGGCTTGAACAGGAAGGTGACGTCCTTCGGTGCCGCCGTGAGGTACTTCTCCAGAACGGGTTTGTAGGCGAAATACATCTGCCGGCAGTGCGGGCACTGAAAGTCCGCGAACTCGACGATCACCACCTTCGTTCCGTCGTTGGCGAACGGAAAATTCGGCACCAACGGCTGCATGTTCCACCAGCGCTCGAACTCGCTGCGTTGATCGGCCGCGAGTGGCGGCGTGTCGGCGATCGCCGGCCGCTCGAACGCGCGCGGAAAGCTCACGGCCGCCCACACGGCGCCGATGACGAAGACGGCAACGACGACCAGTCCGAGCGGCGCGGCCACGAGCGCCCCCACGTCGCGCCCGGCGCGCCGCGGAAGCGAGGCGATCGGCACGGAAGACGCCCCGCCCGACACGACGAACAGCCCGATCACCGCGACGTACGTCGCCACGCAGAGCGGACAGACTTCCTTCAACACGAAGAACGAGGCATACGCAAGGTAGAGCACGGCGGCGAGCGCAGCGGTCGACGCCGCGAAGATGTAGCTGGCCGCGCTGTCGCTGACCGTGCTCCGGCCGCGCGACGCCCAGAGCAGCAGCAGAACGCCGGCGAAAAAGATCACGCCCCACAGCGCCACCGGAACGCCCGCCGCCGATCCGAACCGGCTCAAATACGCCGCCCTGCAGGACACCGTCGCGTTGATGTCGCAGAAACTCGAGTAGTCGGGATTCTTGAGCAGGTGGTAATGCACGTAGGTCGCGGCCGACGATGCGGCCAACCCGAGCAGGGCCAATGCGACCAGGAGCCTTCGGATGAGAGATGTCATGTGCCTCCGCATTGTACCGCCAGGCAGAACCGGGGCGAACGTCGCCGCGCGTTGTCGGATACCCTGGTCGGATGCAGACGATCAAGTTGGGACGCACCGGTCTGGACGTCTCGCGCCTGTGTCTCGGATGCATGACCTTCGGGGTGCCGGAGCGGGGCGCGCATCCCTGGACGCTCACCGAAGAGCAGAGCCGCCCGATCATCCGCCGCGCGCTCGAACTCGGCTGCAACTTTCTCGATACCGCGATCAGCTACTCCGACGGCACCAGCGAGGAGTTCGTCGGCCGCGCCGTGCGTGAGTTCGCGCGCCGCGACGAGGTCGTCGTGGCGACCAAGGTCTTTCACCCGACGCGGAGCGGGCCGAACGGCGGCGGCCTGTCGCGCAAGGCGATCTTCACGGCGATTGACGACAGCCTGCGCCGTCTCGGGATGGATCACGTCGACCTGTATCAGATCCATCGCTGGGACTATTCGACGCCGATCGAAGAGACGCTCGAAGCGCTGCACGACGTCGTGAAGAGCGGCAAGGCGCGCTACATCGGCGCGTCGTCGATGCACGCGTGGCAGTTCTGCAAGGCGCTGTACCTGGCCGACCTGCACGGGTGGACGCGGTTCGTGAGCATGCAGAACCACTACAACCTGCTCTATCGCGAAGAAGAGCGGGAGATGATTGGCCTCTGCGTGGACCAGGGCGCGGCCGTCATCCCGTGGAGTCCCCTCGCGCGCGGACGGCTCACGCGACCGTGGGACGCGGCCACCGAGCGCGCGCGGACCGCCGAATACGGCAAGACCCTGTATTCGCGCACCGCCGATGCCGACCGGCGCGTCGTCGATCGCGTGCACGAGGTCGCGGGAAGGCGGGGCGTCTCCCCGGCGGTCGTCGCGCTGGCGTGGCTGCTGAACAAGCCCTGGGTGACGGCTCCCATCGTCGGCGCATCGACGCTGCAGCATCTCGACGATGCGGTCGCCGCGTTGGCGTTCACGCCAGCGCCCGAAGACCTTGCGTATCTGGAAGAGCCCTACGTACCGCACCCGGTCCTCGGCTTCTCCTGATTCATCGCCCGGTGACGGGCGGTTGCCGGCGTGCAGGCGAGCGGATACGCTGCACCGCAGCGCATGCCCCTCGTCGCCGACCTCACGCTCATCCTGCTCTCTGCCCTGACGGGCGCGCTCATCGCGCAGCGCCTCAGGCAGCCGCCGATCGTCGGGTACATCCTCGCCGGCGTCGTCATTGGTCCCTTCACCGGCGGGTTCTCGGTAGTCAACGTGCACGAGATCGAGCAGCTCGCCGACATCGGCGTCGCGCTGCTCCTGTTCTCGCTGGGCCTCGAAGTCTCGTTTCGCGAGCTGACGCCGGTACGGATGGTGGCGCTGGCCGGCACCCCGATCCAGGTCGGGCTGACGATTGCCTTCGGCGCGGGCCTCGGCCGGCTGTTGGGATGGCCGTGGGTGCCGGCGGTCTGGTTCGGCGCGCTGATCTCGGTGTCGAGCACGATGGTGGCGTTGAAGACGATTCAGGCGCAGGGACGGCTCGGCACGCTGTCGAGCCGGGTGATGCTCGGCATGCTGGTCGTGCAGGACCTCGCGGTCGTGCCCCTGATGATCGTGCTGCCCGAGTTGAGCGCACCCTCCGGCGGCCCGATGAAGGTGCTGATCGCGATCGTGCGCGCGGGCGTCCTGCTCCTCGTCATGAGCGTGGTGGCCACGCGTATCGTGCCGCGGCTGCTGGCGGCCGTGGCGCGGTGGAACTCGCGCGAGCTGTTCCTGCTCTCCACGATTGCGATCGCGCTTGGTGTCGGATCGGCGACGTGGTGGTTCGGGCTGTCGCTGGCGCTCGGCGCGTTCGTCGCCGGGCTCGTCGTGAACGAGTCGGAGTACGCGCATCAGGCGCTCAGCGACGTCGCGCCCTTCCGCGACGTGTTCGGCATGCTCTTTTTCGTGTCGCAGGGCATGCTGCTCGACCCGGCGCTGTTCCGGGCGCAGCTCGCCCTCCTGGCGGTCGTCGTGTTCGCCGTCTCGATCGGAAAGGGCGCGATCCTCGCCGGGCTCGTGCGTGCGTTCGGGTACCACCATGTCATCCCGCTGGCGGTGGCGCTCACGCTGTTCCAGGTGGGCGAGTTCGCGCTCGTGCTCGCGCGCGTCGGCCGCGACGCCGGGGCCATGTCGAACCAGCTCTACGCGTTGACGCTGAACCTCGCGATTGTCACGATGGCCCTGACGCCGGCGATCTCGGCCCTGACGCCGTGGCTGTACACCCGGTTCCGGCGCGAGCGCGCACGCGAGCCCTTGCAGGCGAGCAACATCCCGCACGCCGGGCTCGCCGAT
>JABFWM010000092.1 GCA_013362195.1 Acidobacteriota bacterium | reverse complement strand
TGAATGAAGGCCGCGTGACGACGCGGGATTGACACGCGGGCGCGGCAGGAGGCACACGGATGAGCCCCGATCATCGGATGTTCAGCGGCGCCACCGTGATGGCGGCGTGCGCGTGCGGCACGGCGAGTGGCCTCGCGTCGATCGTGACGCGCGCCGGCGCGACGACCGCGGCCGACGTGACGTATCCGGTCATCGTCGGCATCGGCGGCGCGTTGTTTCTCTCGGGGCTCATCGACCGCCGCGCCGCGTGGCTGCCGGCGGCCGCCGGAGTTGCCGCATTCGCCGCGGCCATTGCCCTCGCGCCCCAGAGCTCGATGCACGGCGCGCACGTGATCACCACGGCCCGATTCAGCGGGTTCGCGCTGTACTACGCGGCCGCCGCCTTGCTCATTACCGCGGCGCTGCGTGCGTACGAGCCGGCACGCCGGCCTCAGGCCGCCGTGGCCTTGTCCGGCATCGCGATGGCGACCGGCTGCACGTGCTGCCTCACGCCGGGCGCGGCGCACTACACGGGCATCGCCGCGGGCCTTCCGGCCGCCAGCTGGATGCTGTCGCGCGCCTTCTTCCTCTCGCTCGGCGTTGCCGTCACGTCGATCGGCCTGCTGTGGGCGCGGCGGCCCGCGGCGATTCTGTATTCGGTTGGCGGCGCCGTCCTCGCCTACTACGGTGAGGTCTGGGTCGAGCAGGTCGTCCCGACCCTGAACGTGGACGGCATGAACCTCACGTTCCTGCTCCGGTATCCGTTCTGGCTCGCGGGCGCAGGACTGCTCGTCCTCGGCGCGAGCCGCGCGCTCGTTCGCGAGCCGGTCCGCGACCTGCCGCGCACCGCGACCGCCGACGCCATGGCGACCGCCTCGGCCTGACTCCGGTGAAGATTGCGATCTCGGGCAAGGGCGGCACGGGCAAGACGACGATCGCCGGCACCCTCGCGCGGCTGATCGCGCGCGGCGGCTGGCCCGTGATTGCCATCGACGCCGATTCGAACCCGAACCTCGCCCTGACGCTGGGGGTGCCCGCCGATCGCGCCGCGACGCTCTCGGGCCTGCCGCGCACGCTTCTCGAGGAGCGCACGAACCCTGATGGCACCCGTACGGCAGGCCTGCGGCTGCCACCGTCGGAGATCGTTCGCGAGTACGGCATCTCGACGCCCGACGGCGTGACGATGCTGCTGATGGGCACGGTCGATCACGCCGGCGCCGGGTGACTGTGCCGCGCGCATGCCCAGGTGCGGCATGTCGTCGGCGCCATGCTGGACACGGGCGAGAACCGACGCGCCGTCACGGTTCTCGACATGGAGGCGGGCCTCGAGCATCTCAGTCGCGGCACGGCGCGCCATGTCGACACGCTCGTGATCACGCTCGAGCCGTACTTCAAGGCGCTCGAGACGGCGCGCCGCTGCGCCGCACTCGGACGCGAGATCGGCATCACCCGCATCGTCGGCGTCGCGAACAAGACGCGCGACGAGGACGACCGCGCGGCGATTCGGGAGTATGCGGCGCGCCACGACCTGCCGCTGGCCGGCGATATCCCCTTTGACGACGTGATCAGAAAAGCCGAACAGGCGGGCCGTCCACCGATCGATCATCCCGACGCGCCGGCAGTACGTGCGATCGCGGCGTTGACCGCCGTTCTCACCTCACGCTGACCACACGACGGCGCCTACGCATGGCCCAGAAACACGGCCTGGCGCCGGCAGCGGTGCTGCTCCAGTTCGTCGACGAGAAACCTGGCCACTTCCGATCGCGCCACCTTCGTCAGCGTGACGCCTTCGACGTTCGTCACGGCGCGGAGCGGCCCCTCGGGTGTCCGGGAGCGAAACGGCGCGGGCCGCAGATCATCCACTCGAGGCCGCTCTGGTGGATCATCGGCGTGCATTGTGGTACGCGCTCGATCGATTCGATCCGCCGAATCGCGGGCCTGCCCCAGCGTACCGATCAGGCGGAATGCGCCCGGGCGGACGTGGCGCTGCGCGTGTTCATCTCACGCAGCGCCTCCCACCCGAGCTCCTGCGCCACTGCTCCGACGACGCGCACATCCGCCTCGGAGAAGCCACGCCGCTGCGGGAGATACACCGCCAGCACGCCGACGAGCTCGCCGAAGGCGATCACCGGCGTCGCGGTGCACGAGCGGAGGCCGAGCGCGATCGCGGCGTCGCCGAAATCGAGATCCGGATTCGAGTTCACGAGCGTGTGGCGATGGACCGCGACCCATCCGACGACGCCGTCGCCCATCTCCACTCGCAGGCTCGCGGCCGCGGCATGAGTGCGCGCGGTCGCATCCGCGAGCACCAGCTCGCCGCTCTCGTCGCGAGCCGGGACGAAGAGGCACGCGTCGGCAGCCGGCATCACGTCGCGCAGGCGCGCCGCGAGCTTCCATTGGGGGGAGCTGGCGACCTGCGGGCGCTCGCATCGCGCCGCTTCGCGCCTGGCCGGGTCGGCGGCGGCCGGCGCCGGCGCCGCCGCTCGCTGCTGAATCGTCTCGTCGTCGCGGCGGAGCGCCGGGACGATCGCGATGAAGGCGTCGACGACGGCCGGATCGTACATCGAGCCGCGGCGTTCGTGGAGAATCGCGACGGCTTCCGCATCGGTCATGCGGCGCCGATACGGACGATCGGAGGTCAGCGCGTCGAAGCAATCGACGACGGTCAGGATCCGGGCGCCGAGAGGAATCGCCGCGCCGGACAGGCCGTCGGGATACCCGCCGCCGTCCCAGTACTCGTGATGGTGGCGCACGATCGGGACCACGGGATACGGGAACTCGACGGCCGCGAGAATCTCCGCGCCTTTCGCCGCATGCAGCTTCATGCGCGCGAACTCCGAGGCGGTCAGCGAGCCGGGCTTGTTCAGGACGTATTCAGGCACGGCGAGCTTGCCGACATCGTGCAGCAGCGATGCGGCCGCCAGCGCCTTCAGCTCGAACGGGTCCGTCACGCCGAGCGCACCCGCGAGCGCGAGCGTGTGCCGCTGCACGCGGCGAATGTGTCCGTGCGTCACCTGATCCTTCGCGTCGACTGCCGTCGCGAGCGTCGCGACCGTCGCCTGATACAGGTGTTCCACTTCCTGCACGTGGCGCTGCGCTTCGTCGATCCGGATCGCCGCGTTCTTGTACGCGACGTAGGTCAGGACGACCAGGGGCGCCACGAGCCCGAGCAAATCGAAGCTCAATCCCGAACCGCGCTGGACGATCAGCGTCGCCAGCGCCGCCGCGGTGTAGTAGTTGATCGTGAGGTACAGCGACTGCTCCAGCCAGATGCGCATCGCCGACGCGCCGGTCTCGAGCGCGATCGCCGTGGCCTGCAGCCCGCTGTTCAAGACCAGGTAGGTGAGCGACATGCCGGCGGCCGCCAGCACGAGCGAGCTTCCGGCCTGATGCGAGAGGACGACGAACACCGTCGCGGCGGTATGGGCCGAGATCGCCGGTTCCGCGATATTGAAAATCGCGCGGTACAGGCGGCGGTCCTGCTGACGGATCGACATCCACAAACCGTCGAGCGCGACGGTCAGCGTTGCCGGCCCCGGTCCGTACAGGACGGCGGAGGCGAACACGAAGACTTCGGAGACCGAGACGGTGGCCGGACGGCCCGGCACCTTGATCACGAAGCGGCTGGTGACGACCGTCAGCAGCGCGAGCACCAGCGCGGGAAACGGCAGCCAGGCGCGCACTTCCGTGACCGCGCGGAACAGCACCAGCGCGCCGACGCAGCCGACCACGCCCACGAACACGAACAGGTGCAGTCGCCGCCGCGACGCGTCATCGCGCCCCCCGCGGTGCGGCATCACGCGTGGCTGCTCCAGGGTCGCCAGGCTCGCGTCCATCTCAGTGCGCGAGACGTTCGCGCAGGCGCTGCGACTGCCAGTCCTCCGCGAGCACGGCCCACATGACGTAGTCGCGAACGACGTCGCCGCAGCGGAACCCGTTGCGCAGCCGGCCCTCGGGCACGGCGCCAACCTTCCGCAGGATGGCGTTCATCCCGTGGTTCGCGTCCACCGATCGCGCTTCCAGGCGACAGACGCCCATGCGGGAGACGGCGAAATCGATCAGCAGTCGCGCCGAGGCCAGGCCGAGGCCGCGTCCCCAGTACGTCTCGCCGAGCGCCAGGCCCCATTCGGCGGTCGAGAAATCCGGCTCGATCGGCCACATCTGCACGACGCCGACCGCGTGGCGATGTCCCGGGGGTACGATTCCGAACGACACGTGGACGCCGGCGCGGCGCTGCTGCTGCGCCCACCTGACATAGCGCTTGAATCCTTCGACGGATGGAGGCGCGGGACGGATGTGCTCGGCGACGGATGCCGCCGAGAGCTCGCGCACCAGCATCGGCGCATCGGCGGCGCAGATTTCGCGCAGCGTCACCGTTCGGGATGACAGGACGGGCACACGCTCGCGCCAGTCGCGGACGTCTCGGCCGCGCGACATCGGCCGGCCGGTGGTCTGATGGACAGCCATGCGCGTCAGTCGACGAAGAAGGTTACCGACGACATGGCCTTGCTCGTCGTCGGCGGCAACGTGGTTGACAGATCTGCCCACATGACCGCGGTGGGATCGGTGAAGTCCGCGAGTCCGCTGCCCCACACGAGGCGGTCGCCCCAGATCAGATCGCTGCCCCAGACGAGCCGGTTGCCCCACACCAGACGGTTGCCCCAGACCAGGCGATTGCCCCAGACCGCGGGATCGCCGGCCACCGACGCCGTGGCGGAGGCGGCGTCTTGTGCGTTGCCCCACACCAGGCGGCTGCCCCAGACGAGACGATTGCTCCACACGTCCGCGTTCGTCTCGATCGGGACGTCATTGCCCC
>JABFWM010000211.1 GCA_013362195.1 Acidobacteriota bacterium | reverse complement strand
CAGCACCGCCGCGCGCGAGGCGCTCCGCGCGTCGACCGCCGCTATCAGGGACATCCGGATGCGCGCGGCCACGCTCGTCAACGAGGTGACGCACGACGACAAATACAGCGGCACGACCGGCGATACGCCCGCCGCCGACGTGAATTACGTGTTCCCGACGTTCATCGTCTCGAGGATGCCGGTCGGGCTGGTCGGGCTGATGATCGCCGCGATCTTCGCGGCCGCGATGTCGAGCATCGCCGCGGAGCTCAATTCGCTGGCGACCGCGACTGTGATCGACGTGTACCGCCGCCTGTTGAAGCCGCAGGCGTCTGACGCGCATTATCTGACGGTGTCGAAGGTGGCGACGGGCGCCTGGGGCATCGTGGCGTGCGGCGTCGCGAGCGTCGCCGTGGGACTCGGGTCGCTCATCGAGGTGGTCAACCGCTTCGGGTCGATCTTCTACGGGTCGCTGCTCGGCGTCTTCATCCTGGCGCTGACCTTCCGCCGCGCCACCGGGACGGGCGCCTTCGTGGGGCTGCTCGCCGGTATCGCGGCGGTCGTGGTGTTTGCGTTCCACCCCGCAACGCGCGGCGTTTCCTATCTCTGGCACAATCCGCTCGGCGTGATCGTCGTCCTCGTCGTCGGGATTGGCGTCAGTCTGGTGACTTCGCCGCGTCCCGACTCGACGCGGGGGCCCGAGCCCGTACACTGAGGCTGCATGACTGCTGCGCGCTCCGCGGCATCGATCGTCGTGGCGGTGTGGATCGTGATTGCCGGGTCTACAGACCCGGCCTACACGCGATCTGAGGGCCCGGCCGACGCCGCCGGGTCTACAGACCCGGCCTACACGCGATCTCGAAACCCGGCGAACGACTCGTCCCATGCAGGGCGGGTCTTCAGACCCGCCGACCGGCAGGCGTCCCGCTACGATCTCGTGATCGCGGGCGGGACCGTGATCGACGGTACCGGGAAGCCGCGCATGCGCGCCGACGTGGCGATCAAGGACGGCCGCATCGTGCAGGTCGGATCCATCGCCCGCGGCCAGGCCGCGCAGACGATCGAGGCGTTCGGGCTGATCGTCGCGCCGGGGTTCATCGACGTCCACACGCACGCCGACGACATCGCGAGTCATCCGTCCGCGTCGAATTTCGTGCGCATGGGCGTGACGACCGTCGTCGCGGGCAACTGCGGCGGGTCGGCGCTGGATGTCGGCGAAGCGCTCGCGAACATCCGCGCGGCGCGGGTCGCCATCAACTACGCCACGCTGATCGGCCACAACACGGTGCGCCGCGCGGTGCTTGGAACGGCCGATCGACTGCCGACACCCGCCGAGATGGCGCGCATGAAGGCGCTCGTCTGGAAAGCGATGGTCGACGGCGCCGTCGGCTTGTCCACCGGCCTGCAGTACGTGCCGGGGACGTATGCGAAAACGCCGGAGATCATCGACCTGGCGCGCGTCGCCGCCAATGCCGGCGGCCTCTACGCCTCGCACATGCGCAACGAAGGCACCGCGCTCGAGGAGGCGATCGCGGAGACGATTCGTGTCGGCGAGGCCACCGGCGCGCGCGTCCAGATTTCGCACCTCAAAGTCGACAGTCCCAGCCGGTGGGGCGCGAGCGAGAAGGCACTGGCGATGATCGACGCCGCCCGCGCCAAAACCGTCGAGGTCGCGGCGGACCAGTACGCCTATACCGCGGCGAGCTCGACGCTGGGCATCCGCTTTCCCGCGTGGGCCCTCGAGGGCGGCCAGGACGCGATCGCGCGGCGGCTGAACGATCCGCCGACGTGGACGCGCATCAAGAGCGAGATGGCGGCGCTCCTCGCCGAGCGCGGCCTGCCGGACCTCTCGTTCGCGGTCGTCGCCTCGTACGGACCCGATCGGACGCTGAACGGCCTGACGATGAAGCAGGTTGCCGCCCGATTGAAGGACGCGGACACCGCCGACGCGCAGTTCGAAGCGGCGCGCGACATGCTGCTCGCCGGCGGCGCGTCGATGGTCTATCACTTCATGAGCGACGACGACGTGACGCGGATCATGAAGCACCCGCGGGTGGCGTTCGCGTCCGACAGCGACGTCCTCGAATTCGGGCAGGGCGTCCCGCATCCGCGCGGCTATGGCAACACCGTGCGCGTGCTCGCGCACTACGTGCGCGCGCGCCACGTGATCACGCTCGAGGAAGCCGTCCGCAAGATGACGTCGCTGCCCGCCGAGCAGTTCCAGTTCGCCGATCGCGGCGCCGTCAAGGCCGGGTATGCCGCCGACCTCGTCGTGTTCGATCCGGCGCGCGTCGCCGATGCTGCGACGTTCGAGAAGCCGCACGCCTACGCCGCGGGCGTGCCCTACGTCATCGTCAATGGGGTCGTGGTCGTCAGGAAGGGCGAGCAGACGGACGCATTGCCCGGTCAGGTGCTCGCGAAGTCGGTGCTGGAGCGAAAGGGAGTGGCCGCCGGGCGGTCAGACCCGCCGCAGGGTTCAACGTTCATTCGTCCTGAAGAATCGCGTAGATCGCGACCGGGGCGACGATGAGCGAGAGGACGATCGCCGCGGCTGGATAGAGGACCCACCGGCTCGTCACATCGAGCGTCGCGACGAGGGTGGCGATTGTCGTGGCCGGCGCGGTGAACGCGTCGAACCATCCCGTCGATTGGCGCAGCGCGGACGCCACCGACCCCGCCAGCGCCGAGAACAAACCCGCCGCGCAGGCGACGGCGATGCCGTGTACCGCGGTGATCGGTCGATCCACGGCGCGCGCGGCCTCGTGACGCGCTCGCATCTGCGCGCGCCACCACACGATGGCCGATGAGGGAGGGGCGGCGGCGTGATGCAGATCCTGCGCGTCACGAGCCAGCGCGACGGCCACGACCGCGAGATCGCGGCAGGACGCGCAGCCCGCGACGTGCGCACGCAGGTCGGCGTCAGCGGTCTCGGGCCATCGTCCGGCGGCAATCGCGATCGAGAGATCGGTTTCACGCGGGCAGCACTGGGCGGTCACGAGCGGCTTCCTTTGCCGAGCCGTTCGCCCTCGAGCAGCGCCGCCATTTTCCGGCGGGCGCGGAACAGCAGCAGCTTGATGCTTCCGGCCTTCAACCCGAGCACGCCGGCGATCTCGCGGTGCGAAGAGCCCTGCGCGTAGGCGAGCCAGAGCAGCGCGCGTTCGCGCGGCTTCAACTGCCCGAGCGCGCGCTGCACGTCGGTGCGCCGCTCCGGCGTCGACGATTCGGCAGCCGCGACGTCCGGCAGCGGCACGGTGCGCCCGACCAGACGCGCGAGCGGGCCGCGCCGCGAGTCGTGCACGAGATTGGTCGCGACGCGGAACAGGTAATGACGGCGGTGCGCATCGCTTTCGAACCTGCCGCCGGCCTTGAGCAGGCGGTAGTACGATTCCTGCAGCAGATCGTCGGCGAGCTGGCGGCTGCCGCTGATGCGCGCGAGATAGGCCCACAGCGACGGCGCCGTCCGATCGTAGAACGCACGGAACGCGTCCTCGTCCATGGCGAACGGCAGGTCGGCGGCGTCGGCAGCCTGGATGCGTTCGACGTCGGTGAAGGTCGTCTCAGCCACGGAGCGCCGGAGCGGTGTCGGCAAGTAGTCCGAGACGTTTCGACAGCATGTAGGCCATGAGCGCGGAGACGCCGAACCCGAGCCCCAACGCGATGACGACCACGCCCAGCGCGGCAAGCGGCTGGGCAACCTCCTCGAGGGTGTTCGCGGCAACGATCTCGAAGCCGATTCCGGTCATGGTCAGGACGGTGCCGGCCTGCGCCGACCAGAGGATACGGCCGATCGGCGCGTTCAGCGTCCGGGGCCCTTCGACCGGAATCGGCGCGGACTCGAAGAAGCGGCGGCCGGCCGGCGTCTGCATGTAGGCGAGCAGATCCTCGTTCGACGTGAACCGATCCAGCAGCTTCGTGTGCGCGTCGGTCTGAATCTTCAGCATGCGTGTCCAGCGCCGGTGATCGATGACGGTCTTCACCAGCCAGACGAGCCCGCTGCCAATCGCGAGGAACAGCACCCCGACGGCGAGTCCTTTCAGCGCGTCGTCCCACATCTGAATCGCGCGCTCCTTCGGATTGGCGCGATAGAAGTTGCCCGGCTCGTAGCGCGCGAAGAAAAACTCCGGGTTGTGCGCGACCTCGGGATGCTGTGCGAGGAAGGCGGCGAGCGCGGGATACGGCCGCAGGTACTCGGCGTTGTCGAGCAGCGTCGGATCCAGGCGCAGCACGCGCGCCAGCGACGGCGGGTACTGCGTCAGCAGGCGCTCGAGCTGCTGCCGGGCGTCCTCGGCGTCGACGCCGGCGGCGGGAACGTCCTGGGGCGCGGCGTTCGGCGCGGCGGCCTCGCGCTGGGGCGCGGGCCCCGGACGTTGCGCCGCAAGGGCAGGACGGACGAGCGATAACGCGGTCATCAGGGCAAGCGCGGCAGCGGGTCGGCGCATCGAATCGGGCTCCTCTACCCGCTTATTACGGAATCGGCGGCCCGGGGGTTAACATGCGGGCAGGAGGCCTGATGAATCGACGAGAGATGCTGCGGCTCTGTGCAGCCGCGGGCCTGGCGGGCTTTGCGGGGAACGCGATGGACGCGCGCGAGGACATTGTCGAAGCGACGCAGGCCGTCGATCATCTGCTGCTCGGCGTCTCGGACCTCGACACCGGCGCCACGTTCATCGATCGGCTCACCGGGATAAGGCCGGCGTTCGGGGGCGTGCATCCCGGGCGCGGCACGCGCAACGCGCTCGTTTCGCTCGGCGGCCGTCAATACCTCGAAATCATTGCCCCCGATCCCGAGCAGTCGGAATACCGGTTTCAGATCGAC
>JABFWM010000436.1 GCA_013362195.1 Acidobacteriota bacterium | reverse complement strand
CTGCTGACCGAAAGCATCATCCTGGCGCTCGTCGGCGCCGCATTCGGGCTGTTGCTCGCCGTCTGGGGGGTCGAGTTCCTCACGAGCCTGAAGCCGCAGGGCATTCCGCGCCTCGACAACATCCGCATCGACGGCGCGGTCGTCCTGTTCACGATGGCGATCGCGGTCGTCACGGGCGTGCTCTTCGGCGTCGCGCCCGCGTTCACGGCGACGCGCGGCCTCACCGCATCGCTCAAGGAAGGCGGACGAGGGGCCGTCACGGCACGCGGAGGGGCGCGCCTGCGCGGGGCGCTGGTCGTCGCCGAGCTCGCGCTGGCCGTGATGCTGCTCGCGGGCGCGGGCCTGCTGATGCGCAGCTTCATCAAGTTGCAGGCTGTCGATCCCGGCTTCCGCCCTGAACAGGCGCTGACGTTCGAGCTGACGCTGCCCGAGGCGCGCTACAAGGAGGACCCGCAGATCATCTCGTTTTTCGATCGACTGCTGCCGCGGCTGCGCGCGCTCCCGGGCGTGCGCGCGGCCGCTGCGGTGATGGGGCTGCCGTTGAGCGGCATGGACTTCGTCATCTCGTTCGAAGTGGAGGGCCGGCCGCCCGTGCCGCCCTCGCAGCGGCCCGCGATGCAGGTGCGCGTGGCCACGCCCGATTACTTCTCGACCATCGGGATCCCGCTGAAGCGCGGGCGTGGCTTCAGCGACGACGATCGTCAGGGAACGACGCCGGTCGTCCTGATTACCGAAACCGCGGCGCGCATGTTCTTCCCGAACGAGGATCCGATCGGCAAGACGATCAAACTCGGATGGGGGCGCGGCGGCGGCGCCAGGCGCCGCGCCGGCGGAGAGGTCGTCGGCATCGTCGGCGACGTGAAGGAAGCCGGTCTCGACGAGCCCAACCCGCCGCACATCTACATGCCGCTCCGTCAGTGGCCGGTCGGGTTCATGAGCATCGTGGTGAAGACCGCCACGCCGCCGCCGACGCTCGCCGACGCGGCGCGCACCGAAGTGTACGCGGTCGACCCGAACCTGCCCGTCTCGAACGTCCGAACGCTCGACGAGATCGTGGCGCGCTCGATCTCGCAGCCGCGCTTCTACATGCTGCTGCTGGCGATCTTCGCGGGCGTTGCGCTGGCGCTGGCCGCGATCGGCATTTTCGGCGTGCTCTCGTACGCGGTCGCGCAGCGCACGCGCGAGATTGGCATCCGCATGGCGCTCGGCGCGCAACAGCACACGGTCATCGGCCTCGTCGTTCGTGAAGCCATGCTCCTCGTCGCGTTCGGCGTCGCCAGCGGCACGATCGCGGCGCTCGTCCTGTCGCGGACGATGACGAAGATGCTGTTCAGCGTGGCGCCGACCGATCCGGCGACCTTCGCGATCGTCGCCGCCGGCCTGCTCGCCGTGGCGCTCCTGGCCAGCTACCTGCCGGCCCGCCGCGCCACGCGGGTCGACCCGGTCGTCGCGCTGCGGACGGAGTGAGGGCTCAGGGCTCAGGGAAGGCTCAAGGCATAGGCCTTAGGGCTCATGCACGTCCTTGATTCGTGACGGCCGGACGTGCCCTTGCCACGGATTCCACTCGTGACTGTGGCGATTGGCAGTCCGTGAGCCTCGAGTCCTGAGCGCTGAGCCGGCCCCCGGCGCTCTGCTATACTCGATGGTTCTGTGGAATATCAGTTGAAGCAGTACGCCCTGCAGCAGGGGGCGCTCGAAATCCAATACATCGAGGAGTTCTTCCTCGACTTTCCCCGTAAGAAGACCGCGGCGGAAGTCGTGCAGCGCCTCGCCGAGCGCGATCATCAGATTCTGATGGCGGAGGCGCCGCTCCCCGATGATCCGGGCATGATCGTGCCGGTCTCGTTCAAGGTGGCGCACGAGCTGCGGGCTCGGGAGCACGATCCCAAGCTGGCGGATCTGGTGGCGCAGCTCGAAGACTGCGTCGAGTTCGACGGACGCCGCATCCTCTATCAGTGGATCGGCGGCACGCGCACCGACTGGCGCGGGCAGGGGCATTTCCGGGCGCTCACCGAGGAGCAGGAAGTCTGGGCGCTCGCGAACGGCTTCGACGAGATTCTGGTGAAGACCAAGAACCGCTTCTACGAGATGCGCGCGGCGCTCGCGCAGCTCCACTATCACGTGATCCAGTTCGTGCCGAGTCCGATCCACAGCGGCGAATCGAAGGTGTTCCTGAGCAAGCGCCTCGGTCAGCACGTGCTCGATTCGCATCGCAGCCGGCGGTCCGTCACGAAGGCGGACTAGCGCGCCGCGTGTTCGTCCGGATCGCGCAGCGGTCGGATCCGCGCCTCGCGCCGTTCGCGGACGTCGGCCAGGCGGTCCGGCTCGAATCCGAAGGGCTGTTCGTCGCGGAGGGACGCACCGTCGTGCGGCGCCTGATCGTCGACGCGACGCATCCGGTTGCGGCCGTGCTCGTCACCCCGCCCGCGCGTGCCGCTCTGGACGATGTGCTCACGACGCTCGGCGCACCCGTCTACGTGGCCGATCAGGCGGTCGTGAACGACATCACCGGCTTCAACTTTCACCGGGGCTGCCTGGCGCTTGCGAGGCGACCCACGTCCACGCTGTCCATCGACGCGCTGTCGCCGGCATCGCGACTGCTCGCGCTCGAAGGCATCGGCAACCCGGACAACGTCGGTGGATTGTTCCGCACGGCGTTCGCCCTGGGCGCCGACGCCATGCTGCTCGACGCGACGAGCGGCGATCCCTTCTACCGGAAGGCGATTCGCACCTCGATGGCCGCCACGCTGCGCCTGCCGTTCGCGCGCGTGACGGATGTGCACGGCGCGCTCGCGACGCTCCGGTCGCGCGGGTTCAGACTCCTCGCGCTGACGCCGTCGGCCGATGCGCGTTCGATCGACGAGGTCGTGCGTCAGCCGCACGAGCGCCTCGTCCTGATGCTCGGCGCCGAAGGCGCGGGGCTGAGCGACGAGGTGCTGACGCTCGCGGACATCCGAGTCCGCATTCCGGTCGATCCACGCGCCGACTCGCTGAATGTCGTCGTCGCCGCGGCGATTGCGCTGCACGCGCTGCGGCGAGCGAACGAGCGTCGCGAGTGAGCTACGCGAGCGGCGTGGGGTACGCGAGCGAGCGTGCAGGGGGCCGGCGGGGCAACGCCCCCCGGAAAAAATAGTGCAGCTCGAGCCCGGACTCTTTCTCTTTCAATCGCGCCTCGACGCGGCGGCGCAGCGCGAGCTCTGGACGGAGTGCCGCGCGCTGGCGGACGGACCGGCGCCGAGGTATCCGCCGACCGTACGCGGCGGACGCAAGATGAGCGTCGGCATGCTGTGCCTCGGCAGGCACTGGAACGCGTTGACCTACACCTACGAGGAGCGGCGCTCGGATTTCGACGGCGTGATGGCGCCGCCGATTCCCGAACGCTTCGTCGATCTGGCGGCGGCCGCGGCCGCGGATGCCGGATTCGTGGTGCGTCCGGATCTCTGCATCATGAACTACTACACGGCGGAGAGCCGGATGGGCGTGCACCAGGACAAGGACGAGCGGGCGGAAACGATCGCGGCGGGCATTCCGATCGTGTCGATCTCACTCGGCGACGCGGCGCGCTTCGTGATTGGCGGCGTGACGCGGAAAGAGCCGACGCGCCCGTTGATCCTGCGGTCCGGTGACGTGCTCGTGATGGGTGGGCCGGCCCGGCTGCGCTTTCACGGCGTCACGCGGATCCTGACCGGCACGGCGCCTCACGGCACCGGACCGGGGCGCATCAATCTGACGTTTCGGAAGTGGTGATCTCGCGGTCACCGGCCGTCGATTCCCGTCCCTCGCGCTGCGCCCCTCGGGCGCCCGGCATCGCGGCCTTCGCGAGCGCCTGCACGGCGTTCACCATCGCCATCAGGCCCATCCCTTTGCCCATCGAGATGTTCTGACGGAAGATGCGTTCGACGATGTCGCAGCCCACGGCCGCGATCTGCGCGGCGGGCAGGCCCGAGAGCGTCTTGTCGAGAATGGCCGCGAGCGCTTTGGCGGAAACGCCCGAGGGATTCTCGACCGCGAAGTAGAGCTGCAGCGTGCCATCGGGCTGCCTGGTCGCCCACACGTAGGCGTCGGATTCGCACTGCGGCACCTGGTGCGATGTGGGGAAGGGCCGCGTGGCAATCGCCGGCGGCACTTCCTTGAATTGATCCGCGTAGCTGAGAAGCATGCTCGTTCGATCGGCGGGATCGAACATCTCGAACGTTTCGATCAGACGTTCGAGCTTGTCGGGAAGCTGTGGCACGCCCATCAGAGTAGCAAATCGAACACGCTAGCCCGCCGCCTTGCTCATTGGGGTCGCGCCCTTCTCAATCGGCACGTTGACGAGGTTTCCCCATTCCGTCCAGCTGCCGTCGTAATTGCGGACGTTCGAGAAGCCGAGCAGGTATTTGAGCGCGAACCACGTGTGACTGCTGCGCTCGCCGATGCGGCAGTAGGCAATCGTCGGCTCGGCCGGCGACAGCTTCTGGTCTTCGCAGTACAGCTTCTTCAGCTCCGCCGCCGTCTTGAAGGTGCCGTCTTCGGGGTTCACCGCGCGCGCCCACGGCACGCTCTTCGCGCCGGGGATGTGGCCGCCGCGCAGGGCGCCTTCGTTCGGATAGTCGGGCATGTGCAGCCGGGTGCCCGCGTATTCCTCCGGGCTGCGCACGTCGACGAGCTGCCCTTCCTGCTTGAGATGCGCGAAGACATCGTCGCGATACGCGCGAATCGGCGCGTCCTTGCGGGCCGCCGCCTTGTACTGCGCGGATTGGTAGCTGGGCACGTCGCGGGTGAGTGCCCGCTGCTCCTTCTCCCACTTCAGGCGGCCGCCGTCCATCACCTTCGCGTTCGTATGGCCGAACAGCTGGAACACCCAGAAGGCGTAGCAGGCCCACCAGTTGTTCTTGTCGCCGTAGAAGACGACGGTCGTCTGGGGCGTTGCGCCGATACGCGCCATCAGCGCCTCGAACCCCTCGCGCGTGATGTAGTCGCGGCGGATCTGGTCGTTCAGGTCCGACGTCCAGTCGACGTGCACCGCCCCGGGGACGTGGCCGGACGCGTACAGGAGCGTGTCTTCGTTGGATTCGATCAGCCTGATCTTCGGGTCGTTGAGGTGCTGTTCGACCCAGTCGGTCGAGACCAGCACGTCGGGGTGCGCGTAGCCGCGCTGATCGATGGAACTTGCCATGGTCATCCTCGCTTCCGCCCGCGTCATCTGTCCGGGACGGGAGGCAGGATGACGCGCGCGATGTCAGTTGATGTTGTGCGAACAGGCGCAGTGGCCGCCCTGCGCGCGACAACCGGGCAGCGCCTCGGCCGCCCGATCCCCGGCGCCGACCATGCCGGGGCTCGACAGCAGCTTGCGCAGCTCAGCGCCCTGGCATGCGGGACACGCCGGCGAACGATCCGCCGTCACAAACGCTTCGAAGCGGCGGCCGCAGTCGCGGCACTCGTATTCGAACAGAGGCATTCCCTGATTCTATCAACGTCGGGCCGATGACGTGCACGCCGCCCGCTTTTTATCCGCCGTGCCGAGGTCGAAGGGGCGCGTTGCGGCACCCGGCTTGCTACCCACATCGCATGGCTACCAATCGCAAACTTCCCCAAAACGACGCCGTCAACAAAGCCGGCGTGAAGTCGCTGTCGAAGAAGGCCAGCAACAGCCGGCACGGACTCAATCCGGTGCCCGCATCGAGTCCGGTCGCGGGCGCGTCGGGCGAGGAGCGGCCCCGTGCGCGTCAACGGCAGGGTACGGCCGCCACTCACGAGGGCAAGGCAGCCGCCTTGCGCGGGATGGAGCGGAAGAGTCCGCGACGGTAAGTGCGCGGACGTGGAGTCGCGGCGGCGCGGGCCGCCGGACTCCCCGCCCTTGTCCTCGTCCGGCTTCAGCGACGGGGCTGTCCGCTGCTCCGGGTCGGCGATCCGCTCTCGCTCATATTCGCCGCCGCAAAGGCCCACTCGTCGGCGAGCTCCGCGATGCGCTTGTCGGTCGGACGATAGCCGTGTGATGCCTTCGTCTCGACGCGGATCAACACGGGCCTGTCGCAGGCCTGCGCCTGCTGCAGCGTCGCGATGAACTTGAACGAGTGGCTCGGCACGACGCGATCGTCATGGTCCGCCGTCGTCACCAGCGCGGCGGGATAGCACGTGCCCGGCTTGATGTTGTGCAGCGGTGAGTACTTGAAGAGCACCGGGAATTGCCGCTCGTTGCTCGACGAGCCGTACTCGGTCGCCCAGGCGCGTCCGCCGGTGAACCTGTCGTAGCGCAGCATGTCCATCACGCCGACGGCAGGCAGCGCGACCGCATACAGATCCGGCCGCTGTTCCATGACGGCGCCAACGAGCAGGCCGCCGTTCGATCCCCCCATGATCCCGAGCTTCGCCGGCGACGTGTAGTGCTCGCCGATCAGATGTTCGGCGACCGCGATGAAGTCGTCGAAGACATGCTGCTTCTTGTCGAGCATGCCGGCCCGATGCCACGCTTCCCCGTACTCGGCGCCGCCGCGTATGTTGGCGGTCACCCAGATGCCGCCGAGCTCCAGCCATGCCGGCACGTCGGCGCGATACGTGGGGGCCGTGCTGATCGAAAACCCGCCGTATCCGTAGATCATGGTCGGCCGCCGCCCGTCGCGCTGGATGTTCTTGCGCGCGGTCAGGAAGAACGGCACCTTCGTGCCGTCCTTCGAGACGGCGAACATCTGTTTCGTTTCGAACTGGTTGATGTCAATCGGCAGCACTGGCGCCTCGAACGGCGTGCTGCGCCCGGCCTTGATGTCGTAGGCGAACACGGTGGCCGGGTAGACCGGCGACGTGAAGGTGTAGAAGAGCGTGTTCGAATCGTCGCGTCCGCTCAAGCCGGCGAGCGACCCCGGTCCGGGAAGCGCGACCGATCCGGCGGGGGCGCCGTCGACGGTGAACAGCTCGAGCCGGCTCTGGACGTCGACGAGGTATTCGGCCGCGATCCGATTGCCCGCGGTGATCGCGCTCTCGATCGCCTGCGGACGCTCGGGGACGATCGTCTTCCACGCCGCGCGATCGCGATGGCCGAGATCGATGGCGATGATCCTGCGATTCGGCGCATCGAGATCGGTGCGCAGGAACACGGTGGCGCCGTGATTGCCGATCGGCGCGTACTCCGCATCGTCGGTTTCCACGACCGGCGTCACCCGCGCATCGACGTTCGGCTTCCGCGGATCGCCGAGGTCCTTCACGTAGAGCCGGTTCTTGTTCTCGGAGCCCTGCGCCAGGAAGATGAACAGGTAACGCCCATCGTCGGTTACGCTGCCGCCGATGAACCACGCGGGCAGATCCCGGCGCTCGTAAATCAGCACGTCCTCGGACTGCGGCGTCCCGACGCGATGGTAATAGAGCGTCTGCCCTGACAGCGCCGCCTGCAGCACCTTGCCCGCGGGGGGCTCGGGATAGCGCGAATAGAAGAAGCCCTTCGCGTCTTTCGTCCACGACAGCCCGGAGAAACGCATCCATTTCACGACGTCCGGCAGATCGCGGAGCGTGGCGATGTTGCGGACGTGAACCGTCCGCCAGTCGGCGCCGCCTTCGGCGGTGGTGTAGGCGAGCAGCGACGCGTCGGGCGACGGCACCGTCTCCGACAGCGAGACGTCTCCGCTCGGGAACATCTCGTTGGGGTCGACGATCACGCGGGCGGAGCCCTCGAGACCCGGCCGCATGAAGAACAGCGACTGCTTCTGCAGACCCGAGTTCCTGCGATAGAACACGTGGCCGCCCTCGATGAACGGCGTCCCGACCTTCGGATAGTTCCAGATCTCGGTGATGCGCTTCTTCAATTGATCGCGAAGCGGCAGCGCCTGCAGGTACCGCTCGGTGACCGCGTTCTCGGCGGCGACCCAGTCGGCCACCTGTTTCGAATCGAGGTCCTCCATCCAGCGATACGGATCCGGGACCTTCGTGCCGAAGTAATCGTCGACGACGTCCCCCTTCGGCGCCTGCGGATATGCGAGCCTCGGCGGCTGCGCGGTGGCGCCGGCCTGCGGGGCTTGTCCGCCGTGAAGGGCGACGATCGTCATCGCGCACAGAACGGCGACGACGAACGCGAGTCTGCTGGTGCGCATGGCGCGATAATATCGCGCTTTGGCGGCCATGCCGGCGGTATGCCGCGGGATTCGGGCAGCAGACCAGGCCGCGTCTTCAGGTCTGGCATCACGAGGTGATCCCATGCGTGCGACGTTGACCGCAGTGTTGATCCTGGCGCTCGTAACGATCGACGCCGCCGGGCAAGGGACGAGTGGACGGCTGGTCGTGTTGAACAAGGAAGACGCGACACTCGTCACCGTCGACCCCTCGAGCGGCAAGGTGCTCGGCCGCGTCGCAACCGGCGAAGGTCCGCACGAAGTCGTCGTCTCGGACGATGGGCGGACGGCGTTCGTGGCGAACTATGGGACGGGCCAGTCGCCGGGCGGCACGATCTCGGTCATCGACCTGACCGCGCACAAGGAGGTGCGCAAGTTCGATCTCGGACCGCTGCGGCGTCCGCACGGACTCGCGATGTCCGACGGCAAGGTCTACTTCACGGCGGAGGCGAACCGGCTCGTCGCCCGCTACGACCCGTCGACGAACGCGGTGGACTGGTTGATGGGCACCGGGCAGACCGGAACGCACATGGTGCTCGTCAACCAAGACGGCGGCAAGGTGTACACCGCCAACATCGGATCGAACACGATGACGATCCTCGAACGCGGCCAGAATCCGATGGCATGGAGCGCGACGCTCGTACCGGTCGGACGCGGCCCCGAAGGGTTCGACCTCTCGCCAGACGGCCGGGAGTTGTGGGCCGCGCATTCGCAGGACGGCGGGGTGTCAGTCGTCGATCTCGGCAGCAAGACCGTGACCGCGACGATCGACTTGAAAACGAAACGATCGAACCGGCTGAAGTTCACGCCGGATGGCAAGCTCGTGCTGATCACGGATCTCGACGCGGGGCAGCTCGTCGTCGTCGACGCGGCGTCGCGGAAGGAGACGAAACGCCTCGCGCTCGGCCGCATGCCGGAGGGCATCCTCATTCCTCCCGATGGCGGCCGGGCGTTCGTCGCCGTCGCCGGCGAAGGCCACGTGGCGGTCGTCGATCTGAAGACGTTCGAGGTGGCCCGCCGGATTGAAACCGGTAAAGGGCCCGACGGGATGGCCTGGGCGCGGTAACCGCACCACACGGCGACGCAGAGGACGCTCTCCGCCGTCGTCAGTTCACGATCGGCGCGCGCTGTCGCGAAACACGCGCTCGATCGCGTCCGCCGCCGCGTTCGCGCCGTCCTCCTGTGATACCAGGGCCCCGACCTGCCGCGCGCGGCCCGCCACCGTCGGGTCGTCCAGCAACCGCCGCAGCGCGGCCGCAACCCGCGGCGCGCGATAGTCGCGCCGGCGGACCGTCTCGGCGATCCCCAGCGTCTTCACCCGCTGCGCGTTGTCCGGCTGATCGTGGGCATACGGCACGATCAGCATCGGCCGGCCGGCGCGCATCGCCTGTCCGGTCGTGCCGCTGCCGCCTTGATGCACGATGGCCGCGGCTTCGGGAAACACCCTGGAGAATGGAGCGTACGGCACGAAGGCGATGTCGGGATCGGCGGACGGCAGAGGACCCGGTTCGGGCCCGACCACGAGCAGCGCGCGGCGGCCGATCGCCTTCGCCGCCAGCGCGCTCTCGGTGAAGAACACGCCCGGATCGAACACCGCCGCGGATCCGAGCGTGAACACGATCGGGCGTTCGCCGTCCGCGATGAACGCGCGAGTGCGAGGATCGAGCGCCTGCTCGTGCCCATCATAGAACGCGAATCCGGTGACCACGGTCTGCGGCGGCCAGTCCGGACGCGCCTCGCCGAGCAGGCGCGAGAACATCGCCAGCACGAGCGCCGGCGCATGTTTGTCGTCGAAGAAGGGATCGGGCACGGCCGCGAGTCCGAGCGAACGGCGGACGTCGTTGATCGGATCTGACAGCCGGCGCGCCGCAGATTTCGCAATGCCGAGCACGCGGCCGTACACGCGCGGCCCCAGCGCGTTGAGGTGCCGCAGCCACGGCAGCGGCGGCAGCACGCTGTCGTCGTAGGCGGAGAGGAACGACAGCGGTGAGAGCACCTGCGACGCCCACCCGATCCCGGTTTTCTGCGCGAGGATCACGCCCGCGTACGCCAGGTCGCTCGTCACAATGAGATCGGCGCCGCCCTCCGCGTTCACCGCGCGCTCGTAATCCGCATACGTCTGCCGCAGGTGGCGGAGCATGAACCGGACGACCTGCTCGGGGCCGCGCCGCTCATCCATCGTCGCGCGAACGAGCGCCTTGTCATCGGGCCGCAGATCGGGCGCGGCGCGATGAAAGCCGAGGCCGGTCGCTACAATCCGCTCGCGGTGATATTCGGACGTGACGAGGGCCACGCGGTGGCCGCGCGCCTGCAGCGAGAGGCCGAGCGCGATGACCGGATGCAGATCGCCCAGGGACCCGAACGTCGCGAGGACGATACGCATGTCGCGGCAGGACGCGGCGGGGAGCGAAAGGCAGACCGGCGCGGCGGCCGAGCGTTACCGCTCGTCGGCCGCAGGCACCGCCGCCTTTGCGACCGCCACGAGCGCGGGCCGCAGCACCTCGCCGCCGATCGTGTAGCCGGCGCGGACGACCCCGGCGACCTGGCCATCCTGCGCGGGAGTGGATGCCGGCACGGCGCTGACGGCCTCGTGGAGGAGCGGGTCGAACGGCTGTCCGGCGGCATCGATCCGGCGGATGGCGAACCCTTCGAGCTTCGACAGGAACTGCTGCCGCACCAGCTCGACGCCCTGCCGCAGCGGATCGTCGGCGGGCGTTCCGCTGCGTGCCGCGGCATCGAGCGCGCGATCGAGGTTGTCGACGACGTCGAGCAGGCTGACGAGGACCTCGCGTCGGCTGCGCTCCGCGTCTTTGGCCAGCTCCTTGCGCATGCGCGCGCGCGCGTCCTCGAACTCCTGCGCCGCCTGGCGATACTTGCCGAGATACTCCTGAACGAGGGTGTCCTTCTCGGCGAGCCTCGCCTCGAGCTCTTCGACGTACGTCGGCTTCAGCGACGCCCGTTCGGTGCCGCTGCCGCCGGCCTCTGCGCCCTCGCGCGCCCACCACCGTCGATCGACGACCTTGACCGGGATCTCGTGCTCGTCCGCCATGTCAGTTCCTGGTTGCGGGAAATTCGAACGTGAGGTTCTCGCCCTCGTAACCGATGGTGACGTTGCCGCCGTTCTCGAGCTTCCCGAACAGGATCTCGTCGGTGAGCCGGTCGCGGACTTCGGCCTGAATCACCCGGGCGAGCGGGCGCGCGCCGTAGATCGGATCGTAGCCCTTCCTGCCGAGGTACTTGCGTGCGTCGGGCTGCAGCGTGATGGCGATGCGGCGTTCGGCGAGCTGCTCCTCGAGTTGGATGATGAACTTGTCGACGATCGTCTCCATCACCTCGGGCGTGAGCGGCTTGAAATTCACGATCGCGTCGAGGCGGTTGCGGAACTCGGGGCTGAACACCTTTTCGATCGCCGACTTGGATCGCGCCTGCGCCGCTCGCTGGCGCAGTTCCGCGCCGCTGCCGGTGTCCGCGAATCCGATGCTGCCGGCGCTCATCTCGCGCGACCCCGCGTTCGACGTCATGATCACGACCACCTGGCGGAAATCCGCCTTGCGGCCGTTGTTGTCGGTCAGCGTCGCGTGGTCCATCACCTGGAGCAGGATGTTGAAGATGTCCGGGTGCGCCTTTTCGATCTCGTCGAGCAGCACGACGCTGTAGGGATGCGTGCGCACCGCGTCGACGAGAAGACCGCCCTGCTCGAAGCCGACGTATCCGGGAGGCGCACCGATCAGCCGCGCCACCGCGTGCTTCTCCATGTACTCGCTCATGTCGTAGCGGATGAACTCGTTGCCCAGGTGCAGCGCGAGCTGCTTTGCCAGCTCGGTCTTGCCGACGCCGGTCGGCCCTGTGAACAGGAAGTTGCCGGCGGGGCGGTCGGGCTGCCCGAGTCCGGCCCGCGAACGCTTGATGGCGCGCGCGACGAGGCGCACGGCGTCTTCCTGGCCGAACACCACGCGCGCGAGCGATTCCTCGAGCGTGCGCAGGCGATCGCGGTCGTTCGCGCTGGCCTGCTTCGCCGGAATCCGGGCGATGCGCGCGACCACTTCCTCGATCTGCGGCGCGCCGACTTCGAGCACCGCGACGTCGCCGCCGGCGGGCGTGGCGGCTGCCGCCAGGCGGATCTTCGCGCCCGCCTCGTCGAGCACGTCGATGGCGCTGTCGGGGAGACGGTAATCGCGCAGGTGGCGTGAGGCGAGCTTCGCCGCGGACTCGAGCGCATCGTCGGTGAAGCGCACGCGGTGGTGGCTCTCGTACCGCGACCGCAGCCCCTGCAGAATGCGCACGGTCTCCGGGATCGACGGCTCGTCGATCGTGATCTTCTGCAGCCGGCGCGCGAGCGCCCGATCCTTTTCGATGTGCTTGTACTCCTCGTGCGTGGTCGATCCGACGACGCGGAGCTGGCCGGTCGTCAGCACCGGCTTGATCAAGGTGGCGAGATCCATCGTGCCGCCCGTCGTCGCGCCGGCGCCGACGGTGGCGTGAATCTCGTCGATGAACAGGATCGGCATCACCCGCTTCGAGAGCGCGTTGATCACCGCCTTGAAGCGCTCCTCGAAATCGCCGCGGAACCGCGTGCCCGCCAGCAGCGCCGCGGTGTCGAGCGAGAACACTTCGGCGCCCTGGAGGATCTCGGGGACGTCTTCCTGCAGCAGGCGCGCAGCGAGCCCTTCCGCGAGCGCGGTCTTGCCGACGCCGGCGTCGCCGACGAATACGGGGTTGTTCTTCCGCCGGCGGCAGAGGATCTCCATCGTGCGCTGCAGCTCGGTGAGCCGGCCGATCAGCGGATCGAGGGCGCCCGCGCGGGCCCGCTCGGTCAGGTTCATCGCATACGCGGACAACGGATCGCGCGCGGACGCGCCGCCGCGCTCGCCGCTCCCGGCTTCGGCATCCGAGCCGGCGTCAGGCTCGCTGCCCGACGACGCGGGCGGAACCTTGCTGATGCCATGCGTGATGTATTCCAGCACGTCGAGGCGCGAGACGCCCTGCGCGGCGAGCAGCTGCGCCGCGTACGACTTCGCCTGCTGGAGCGTGGCCGCGAGCACGTCGCCCGACTGCACTTCCTGCCGCCCCGCGCTCTGGACGTGCAGCACCGCCGTCTGCAGCACGCGGCGGAACGCCATCGTCTGCTCCGGCTCCTTCTGCTGCCCGCGCGAGAACTGCTCGATGTGCTCGTCCAGATACTTGTCGAGGTCGCGCCGGAGCTGCGGCAGGTCCGCGCCGCACGCCGCAAGGATCCGTTCGCCGTCGGGATCGTGCGCAAGCGCGTAGAGCAGGTGCTCCAGCGTCAGATGCGTATGACGCCGCGCCGCGGCCTCACGATATGCGACCGTCAACACCACTTCGAGAGACGGACTGAACATTCCCCTGGCCAGCCTTCCTACTGCCTACTGCGTACCGTCTACCGCCTGCCGCGTACTATTCGGGTTCCATGGTGGCGCGCAACGGAAATCCATGGCCGCGCGCGAGGTCGGCGACGGTCGCGACTTTCGTTTCCGCGACCTCGAACGGATACACCCCGCACAACCCCTGCCCCTGCGTGTGGACGGCCATCATGATCCGATACGCTTCCGCGGGCGCCTTGTGGAACACGCTCTCGAGCACCTCGACGACGAAATCCATGGTCGTGTAGTCGTCGTTGAGCAGGAGGACCTTGTAGAGCTCGGGCTTCTTGGTTTCCTGCTGCGTCCGCTCCAGCACCTCGCCGCCGGTCCGGGGTTCCGTCGCCATGGTTACGCCCTGTATTTTAGCAAGCTGCTATAACATGCGGCGCAGATGCCGGTCCTCGCGTCGGGGTTGGACTACGCGGATTTGCGCTTTCTCGGGCGGCCTGAGCTCATCGCCACGGCGATCCTCCACGGCCCCGCGGGCGTCGCGCTGGTCGATCCCGGACCGTCGACGACGCTCTCCGAGCTGGAAGCGACGCTGGATCGAAAAGGGATCCGGTTCGCGGACGTGCGCACGCTCCTGATCACGCACATCCATCTCGATCACGCAGGGGCGGCCGGCCCCATCGTTCGCAAGCATCCGCACCTCGAGGTCGTCGTGCACACGCGCGGCGCGCCGCACCTGGTCGATCCGACGAAGCTCCTGTCGAGCGCGGGGCGGCTGTACGGACAGGACATGGATCGGTTGTGGGGCGAGGTGCTGCCGATCGCTCCCGAGCGGATCCGTGCCGTCGAGGGCGGCGAAACACTGACCGTCGTCGGACGCGAGATTCAGGTTCGATACACGCCGGGCCACGCGTCCCATCACGTCAGCTACTTCGACGCCGCGTCGCGGGTCGCGTTCGTCGGCGACACGGCCGGCATCCGGCGCGGCTCCGGAACGTTCGTCCTGCCGGCGACTCCGCCGCCCGATGTCGATCTCGAGGTGTGGCGCGACGGCGAACAACGTATTCTTGCGTGGGATCCAGACACGCTGTTCCTGACGCACTTCGGACCGTGGCAGGGCGCGCGGCCGCACTTCCAGGCGATGTTCGAGAATCTCGGCGCATGGACGCGCATCGTGCGCCGGCTGCTCGGCGACCCGTCGCGGTCCGGCGCCGATCGTGAGCGCGCGTTCATCGACGAGGCCTACCTCGAGCTGCAACGCCGCGTCGGCGAACCTGATGCCGAAGACTACGTGAAGGCTGGCGCGCTCAGCTACTCGTGGCAGGGACTCGCGCGCTACTGGACCAAACGGCACGGTGGTTGAACTTACCTCGAGTGGAGGCACGCCATGCGCGCAGGAGTCCGGCAGTTGCTGCTCGTCGTTCTCGTCGTCCTTCCCGCGGTCTGCCACGCGCAAGTTGTCTGGCAACCGACGGCGCCACCGCTTGTTACGGCCGAGAACGAACCGTGGTACCGCACCGCGGACGCGATCGTCTGGTCGGGTGACTACTACTATCCGGCCGGCTCCATGGTCTACTTCAACGGCAATCAGATGGTGCGTGCGGGTTCGTACCGCGGCATTCCGCTGTACACCGACGCGACGCGCGACCCCAACAGTGTCGTGTACGTGCCACTGGCCGGCGGCCTGCTGCAGCCCTACGAGCGCCGCCGCTCGGGCCAGCTCGCCGGCACGACGGGCAATGGTGCGCCGTCGTTCCCGACCGATATCGGCGCACAGGGCGCGGCCGCCCGCGACGCGGTTGCCGTGGATCTCGCGCAAACGCCAGGTCCGCCGTCCTTTGCGCGCCCCTACGATGTCGCGCCGCTCGGGCCGGAGACGTCTGCCCCTCTCGCCGCGCCAGCAGCGGGCAGTGTCGCGACCGGCGGCCGCTCGATCACGCTCGCCCCGCGCCCCGCGTTTTCGTCGGCGTCGCGGCCGAAAGGGGTGAACGGCGTCTGGGTGAGTTTCGACGGACGCGAGTGGTTCTCGTCGGGTCCCGCCGAAGTGTTCGACGCCGCCACGTTCACCCGGCGCGGGAGCTACCACGGCTTTCCGGTCTACACGAAGCGCGCCGATGCCAACACGATCTACATCCCCTCGGTGGAGGGACTCGTGACACCGTACTCGCGGCGCAACTAACCGGGTAGGCAACAGGCATCGATCCACCACCGATACACACGGATATGGCTCGGACGCAGGACGCGCGAGTCCTTTCGCAGCCGCGAAGAACCCGCGCTGTGCTGACCGCTATTTCATCCGTGTGAATTCGTGTCGATCCGTGGCAGATCCTCCGTAGTGGATCTGTCGCCGGGCCGGTGGGCGTGGTCTATGATCAGGGGATGCCCGGCGTCCGACGCCTGATCTTCGGGACCCACCCGCGCCGCACCGCCGTGCGCGTGCTGGTGCTCGCCGGGGTCAGCGTCGTCACGTTCGGCTGGATCCTCATTCCCGTCCGCGCCGAAGGCGTCAGCATGATGCCGACGTACCGCTCCGGCAGCCTGAATCTCGTCAACCGTCTCGCGTTCGTGATGCGGCCGCCGGAGCGCGGCGAAATCGTGGCGATTCGCCTCGCCGGGCCGCACGTGGTCTACATCAAGCGTGTCGTCGGACTGCCGGGCGAGCGCGTGTCGATCGACAACGGCATCGTTCGCGTGAACGGCCGCCCGCTGGACGAGCCGTACGTGCGCAACCGCTCGCCATGGAAGCTGGACGACACGATCCTGGGGGCCGACGAATACTTCCTCGTGGGTGACAATCGCGGCATGCGCGAGGAAGAGCACGATTTCGGACGGGCGAACCGCTCGCGAATCATCGGGAAGGTCGTGTTCTGAATGGGCCGCCGCCCCGATCGGCGCGCTCTCGCCGGCGCGGCGATCGCGCTCGCGATTGCGGTGTTCGCGTGGCTGGCGTGGTTTCCCTCCGACGAGCGGCAGATCCGGCGTCAACTCACCGGCGTGGCCGATCGCCTCAACGAGCCGTCACCGGGCGTGGCGGCCGTCGCGCAAGCCGCCGCTATCGGCGCCGCGTTCGCCGACGACGTGGTGGTCGATTTCGGCGAGGGCGCGCCCGTTCGCGGGCGCGAGACGCTGATGGGGATCGTCGCGCGGCTGCAGCCGCGCACCAGCCGGTACGAGGTGAAGATCCGCGACATGAACGTGCACGTGGTCGACGCGCGGTCGGCGTCCGTGGATCTGAGCGCGACGACGACGAGCGACAATGGAATGGACGCGCGCGAATTTCAGGTCGCGATGGTGAAGCGCGACGGGCATTGGCTGATTGCGCGTGTGAC
>JABFWM010000480.1 GCA_013362195.1 Acidobacteriota bacterium | reverse complement strand
CGTACTCGACCTGGTCCATCAGGCCGTTGATCAGGAACACGCCGCGCCCGCTCGGCTTCAGCAGGTTCTCGGCGGCGAGCGGGTTCCGCACCTTCGCCGGATCGAACCCCGATCCGGGGTCGCGGACGACAATCACGACGTCACCGGCCGCGTCCACGGTGACGCAGCACTGGATGCGCTTCGAGGGATCGTTGCGGCAGCCGTGTCGAATCGCGTTCGCGATCGCCTCCTGCAGCGCGAGTTCGACGGCCATGATGTCGGTGTCGGACCACCCCTTCCCGTTCAGCACCGCCGAGACGCCGTCGCTGATTCGCGGAATGGCGGACGGGTCGGCGGGGACGGTCAGATCGAGCTGGCACGTGGAGCAGTAGGGAACGAGGCCCGCGAGCTTGATCACGTCCGCTTCCGCCAGGTCCCGCGCGGCGAGCGCGCGCCGCAGCTCGTGCAGGTTCCGCCGCAGCTCGAGCTGCGCCTGCACCTGTCGTCTGAGCGCGTCGAGCGCGTCGCGCTGGCGCGGCGTCAGCGTGCGCGGCACGCTGTCGATGACGCAGAGCGTGCCGAGCGCGTGCCCCTCCGGTGTGAGCAGCGGCGCGCCCGCGTAGAAGCGCACGAAGGGCCCGCCGGTCACGAACGGGTTGTCCTGGAATCGCGCGTCCTCGCGGGCGTCATGAATGATGAAGAGGCCCCGCTGCTGGATCGCGTGCGCGCAGAACGACACGGCGCGCGGGGTCTCGGTTTCGGACAGGCCGGCGTGGGCCTTGAACCACTGCCGCTCCGCATCGACGATCGTGATGAGCGCGATCGGTGTTTCGCAGATCTGGGAGGCGAGCAGCGCGAGGTCGTCGAAGGCGCGCTCCGGCTCGGTGTCGAGGATGCGATATTCCCGCAGCGCCGCGAGGCGCGCCGTCTCGTCGTCGTGCACGTCCAGCATCTGCATGTCCCGGCCGGGTACCCGGGAAACGCGGATTATACGCCGGGGAGGAGGCCTCGTCGTGGACCTCGTCACGTCACGCGTCCCGTGCATCGATGACGTATCACAAGGAAGCGCCGGGCGCAGGGTTCGCTGCGGCTCGCGCCTCTGTGCGCCGCGTGACCGCCGTCGCTGGCGCCATTCGCCTGACGGAACCGTTCTGGCGGGAAATGGGTCAAACTGGATTGGCGTTCTCGAGACGGAACAGCCGCGATGATGTACGTCGACCGGGCGATATTGAACCTGACCGAGCGGATCTGCCGGCAGTTCCAGATATGGACCGGCCGGACGAACGTGTGGCTCGCGTTCCATCTCACCAACCTGAGTGTCGTCGTCTACTTCATGTGGGCGATCGACCTCTACCTGCTCAGCGGCGACGTCGAGCTGCGCGTCTTCGTCGCGCTGTTCTGCGGCGCGGTCTTCGTGCTGCTGACGCGGACGATCTTCAAGACGTCGTTCGAGATCTCGGAAGCCGCGGCGTACCGCCGGGTCGCACAGGGCGTTCGGAATCCGCGCCGGATCCGCGACGCGCAGCTGCGGATCATGTTTCTGACGCTCTCGATCGTCCTCTCGTACCCGCTGTGGCTCGCCTACGTCGTGCTGCACGTGCGGTTTCCGCTGTTCACCGGCACGCTCATCATCCTGACCACGGTCGTTCTGTATGTCCTCGCCTGCGACCCGCTTCCCCCAGGCGAGGCCCGGGCGAAAGAATGGCTGCGGGCGATCTCGCTCCGGCCGCGACGCGAAGGTACAGACGTCACGTCCACCTCGTCCTGACCCATCCTTCAGGGATCAGCGCGGCGCGTGCGGCCACGAGCGGCCAGGATCGCCGGTCATCCGCCATTGATGAGGTCCGCGAACGCGTGCCCTACTCCTGTTGACAAGCGACGTCCCGACGCGGTACAGACCGCGCGGGAGGAATGGACGATGAGGACACGCACAGTCCGTCGGGCGTTGGTTGCCGTCTCGTTTCTGCTGTGCGCCGCGGTTGCGCACGCGCAAGTGGCACGGTCGCAGTTCAACGGCACGGTGACCGACTCGGCGGGCGGCGTGCTCGTCGGGGCCACCGTGGTCGCCACGAACGTGGAGACCAACGTCGAGTCGAAGGCCACGACCACCGACGCCGGCGTATACGTGCTTCCGTACCTGCCGAACGGCGTCTACCGGATCCGCGTGCAGGCGTCCGGGTTCCGCCCCGCGGAGGCCAACGACGTCACGCTTCGCGCGGCGCAGACGCTCACGCTCGATTTCAAGCTCGATGTCAACGCCGTCGCCGAGGCGCTGACCGTCCAGGCGCCCGCCATCGAGACCAGCACCGCGGAGATCGGACACTACGTCTCCAAGAAGGAGTTCCAGACCTGGCCCGTGCCGGTGGCGGACGGCCAGCGGCAGATCCAGCAGTTCGTCTTCTCGAGCCTGCCCGGCACGACCGGCGGCACCTTCGAAGGATCGATCAACGGCGGACGCAACTACTCGCACGAGATCCTGATCGAAGGCATTCCGCTCGGACGAAACCTCCAGGGCGGCAGCAACAACGAGATGTCGCCGCCGACCGAGGCGGTCGAAGAGTTCAAGCTGCAGACCGGCACGCTCGGCGCCGAGTACGGCGGCGGCCAGACCGCGGTCGCGAACTTCGTCGTGAAATCCGGCACCAACGAGTTCCATGGATCGGGCGCGATCTATGTGCAGGATTCCGCGATGGACGCGGCGCCCTTCGTGGCCAAGGCGCTCGGCCAGAAGCCGCCGGCGCGCGAGCTGCAGAACTGGGCGGTCGCGGCAGGCGGGCCGATCACCATTCCGAAGGTGTACAGCGGCAAGAACCGGAGCTTCTTCTTCGCGACATTCGAGCAGACGCACGCGAAGGAACAGACGTCGACGTCGTTCCGGACGCTGCCGACGCGTGAGTTCCAGACCGGCGATTTCTCGCGCCTCTTCGATCCGGCCTACACCGGCGACGCGCGGTCGGGAACGATCGTCGGGACCGACGCGCTCGGACGGCCCGTCCGCTTCGGCCAGATCTACGATCCGCGCACGACCCGCGTGGTGGACGGCCGCGCCGTCCGCGATCCGTTCCCCAACAATCAGATCCCGAGGGAGCTCTGGGACGCGGTGGCGCGCACGACACTCGAGACGGGCCTCTGGGACCTCCCGGAGCTGGACCGCCTGTTGAACAACCAGCCGGTGCTCAACAACTGCTGCCCGGTCTTCGACCAGAAGACGTTCGCGATGAAGTACGACCAGGTGCTGACGGGCCGGCACAAAGCCTCCTTCTATCTCAATCGCGAATCGCGCGAGCGCAACAACTCCGTCGGCGGCCGCTACGGTCCTCCCCCAGGAAAGCCGACGAACCTCTATCAGCTCCAGAAAACTCCGAGCTGGATGGTCCGCGCCTCCGAGAACTGGGTGATCAGCGACCGGCTGCTGCACCGGTTCGCTTTCGGCTACAACCGGTTCGGCAACGCCAACCGCAGCGTCTACTTCAACCAGGGCTGGCCGTCGAAGATCGGCCTGCGGAACCAGCCGGACACCACGTTCCCGCGGTTTGCCTTCGGCGGGCCGGCCATCCTCGGCAATCTCGGGAACTTCGGATCGACCTCGCGTGGCCTGCAGCACGAAGGCAGCGCCATCGTGCAGGACGACATGACGATCGTCATGGGCCGTCACAGCATCAAGACCGGCTTCGAGGGGCGCTTCTACTACGTGGACAACGAGAACGCCGACGGCACCGCCTCCTACAATTTCAATGCGGCCCAGACGAACCTCCCGGGATTCGATCAGACGACGGGCCATGCATTCGCGAGCTTCCTCGTCGGCGCCGTCCAGACGTCCAGCCGTCCCGTGCAGGCCGTCAATCCGGACTACTACCAGCGGGACTACGCGGCGTATGTGCAGGATGACTTCAAGGTCTCGCAGAAGCTGACGCTCAACCTCGGCGTCCGCTGGGAAATCCTGCCAGGCCTGTATGAGAAGGACGGCCTCGTCACGAACCTCGACCTGAATCTGCCGAATCCCGGCGCGGGAAACCGCCCGGGCGCCTTGCGGTTTGCCTCGCAGGAGGGTCGCAAGACCTTCATCGATACCTACTACGGCCAGGTGCAGCCGCGCCTCGGCGCCGCGTACGCGGTGTCGCAGAAGATGGCCGTCAGCGCCGGCTACAGCTCGAGCAACAGGCCGGCGACCGCATACAGCGACAACGACGGGTTCGGCGGGCTCAACTCGACGGGGTACAACGCGAGCATCGCCGTGAACCGGAACACGCGGCCGACGCCGAACCCCCAGGATCCGGTCATGTTCCTCAACGATCCCTATCCGGGCTTCGCGGGGACGCTGCCGAACTACGATCCCGCGCAGTTGAACAATCAAGGGATCGGCGCGGTGGTGACGGGAAACGAAGCCAGGCGCGAGCAGTACCACAACTTCAACGTGACGGTCCGCCGCGAGCTGCCCGCGAACTTCTCGCTGACCGCGGCCTATGTCGGCGCCCGCGGCACGCGGCTGCGGTTCGAGAACGACACCTACCGCGACATCAACCTGATCCCGTTCGGCGCGATTGCGCAGTACGGCGACCTCCTGTTCAGCAATCTCTCGAGCCAGCCGCAGCTTGGCATCGCGCTGCCCTATCCCGGTTTCGCGGGCACCGTGCAGCAGGCCCTGCGGCCGTTCCCGCAATACACGAACGTCACCCTGTTGAACAACTTCAAGGGCAAGACGCGCTACAACTCGCTGCAGACGACAGTCGAGCGTCATTTCTCGCAGGGCCTTGCGCTGCTCGTCGCCTACACGTTGTCGAAGACCGAGGACAATCTCGTGAACCAGGACGGGTCGGG
>JABFWM010000361.1 GCA_013362195.1 Acidobacteriota bacterium | reverse complement strand
AGAAGTCCACAGAACAAGGCCACAGAACAAGGGCCACAGAACAAGGCCACAGAAGAACACAGAAGAACACAGAAGAACACAGGCAGAAGAACACAGGCAGAAGAACACAGGCAGAAGAACACAGGCAGAAGAACACAGCACAACCTGCGCAGCGCGGGTCCTCAGACCTGCCAGCAGGTCCGGACACCATCACGCACGCTCCTCATGAGGATCACCGCTGATGCGATCAATTCTCGCGGTCGTCACGATGCTGCTGCTGGCGCAGGCGCCGTCCGCGCCGGAAGCGATGACGCCGACGAGCGTCACGCCGTTGTTCAACGGACGCGACCTTGCCGGGTGGAAGGCCGACGTGCCGGAAAAGGACACGAACCCATCGGCGCCCGACAGCTTCATCGTGCGCAACGGCATGCTGGTCAGCCTCGGGACGCCCAACGGGCACCTCGTCACCGAGCAGCGGTATCGAAACTACCGGCTGGTCGTGGAGTACCGCTTCCCGGGAAAGCCGGGGAACTGCGGCGTGCTGGTACACGCGTCGCGCCCGCGCGCGCTCTACAAGATGTTTCCGCAGTCAATCGAAGTGCAGATGATGCATGAAAACGCCGGCGACTTCTGGTGCATTCAGGAGAACATCGAGGTGCCCGACATGGAGAAGCGCCGGCCGCGGAATGATGGAGAGATGTGGGGCGGCGCCGAAGGCGACGCGCGCCGGATCCTGAATCTGACCGACGGTTCGGAGAAGCCGGCCGGCGAATGGAACACGCTGATCATCGAAGCGCGCGAGCGATCGATCAAGGTGTGGGTCAACGGCGATCTCGTGAACGACGGGTTCAACTGTACCGCCGATCGCGGAAAGATCGCGCTTCAGGCGGAGGGCGCCGAAGTCGAGTTCCGGAAGGTCGACATCGGTCCGCTGCCGGCTGCGGCGAAGTAGCGCCAGCGCCGCGACGCGAAGCGGCGGATCCCGTCTCCCTCGAGCAGCGAGATCCGCGCCGCCGCCCCGGTCGTGCGCTCGATGAGCGCGAGCCCCTCGACCGGACCGAGCACGCAGACCGTCGTCGCCAGGGCGTCCGACAACGTGCCGTCCGGCGCCATCACCGTTACGCTGCGGCGCCCCGTGAGCGCCATGCCCGAGCGAGGATCGATGATGTGGGAGTAGCGCACGCCATCGATCGCCACCCATTGTTCCGCGTCCCCTGACGTCGAGACGGCGGCGTCCCGTAACAGGATCTGTTGCGGGGCCTTGCCGCCCGTCGTCAGATCCGCGACGTCGATCGTCCATCCGGTCCTGCCCGGAGGCGCGCCGACCGCGACGATGTCGCCGCCGATTGCAATCAGCGCCGTGCGGTACCCGAGCCGCCGGATCAGCGCCGCTGCTTCCTGGGCCGCGAATCCCTTGCCGATGCCGCCGAGATCGATCTGCATGCCCGCCGAGCGCAGGTCCGCCGTGTGCGTCCGCGCATCGAGGATCAGTCTGTCGCGCCCCGTCAGCGCCCGCGCCGCCTCGATCTCGGCGCGGTCCGGAAGCTGGCCGATCCGCCGCGCGCGCCGCCACAGATGAATCAACGGCGCCGCCGTGACGTCAAAGGCGCCGCCGCTGTCGTGCGCGAGCCGAACCGAGGCCGCGAGCACGCGAAACAGATCGCCGCTGACGCGGACCGGGCCCTGACCCGCACGGCGGCAGAGCGCTGTCAGCTCGCTGTCCTCGCGGTAGTCGCTCATCACCGCATCGAGCTCGGCGATGCGGGCAAACGCGCGCGACGACGCGTCACGGGCCGCCGCTTCGCCTGGCGCGTAGAGGACGATCCGCGCGAGCGTGCCCATGTGTTGTGAGGAAAATTCGTATCGGGCGGAGGACTGGTGTGCGGGGCCGGGGGAGGCGGACGCGCGCGAGAGCGCGGCGGCGCCGACGATCAGCGCCGCCGCGACGAGCCGTCGCATCTAGGTGAGCTTCGTGCGCCCTGGCATCGCGACCGGCGGGACCTCCATCGGCCCGAACGCGAGGTTCTTCGGCAGCAGGTCTTCCGAGGAATTGAGCGCCTGCTCCCACAAGACCGGCTGGCCGGTATACGCCGCCATGCGGCCCATGATCGCCGTCAGCGTGCTCTCGGCCACCGTCTTCAGCTCGTTGAGCGGCTTGCCGGCGCGCAGGCTCGCGATGAGGTCCGTGTGCTCCTGCACGTACGGCGCGTTGTCCTTGCCGTCGAACTTCCACGCCTTCGGCCCGGTGATCGCGTACTTGTCGACCTGGCATTGGCCCTTGTCGCCGACGAGGGCCTCCGACACGCTGCCTTCGCAGCCCTGAATCTGCCGCGCCTGGCTGTGCAGGTGCACGTTGTCTGGATACTCGTAGTCGATGGAGAAGTGATCGAAGATGTGGCCCCACTCGGGTCCGGTGCGCACCTGTCGTCCGCCCATCCCGTGCGCGGCCACCGGATGCGTGCCCATGGCCCAGTTGATCACGTCGATGTTGTGGACGTGCTGCTCGACGATGTGATCGCCGGAGAGCCACGTGAAGTACAGCCAGTTCCGCAGCTGCCACTCGACGTCGGTCCACTCGGGCTGCCGATCCTTCTTCCACAGGAACCCCTGGTTCCACGCGCAGCGCGCCGCGACGATGCTGCCGATCGCGCCGTCCTGGATCCGCTTCAGCGTTTCGAGGTAGCCGGTCTGATGACGGCGCTGCGTCCCGGCCGCCAGGCCGATCCCTTTCGAGTTGACCTGATCGACCAGCGCGAGTACCCGTCTGATGCCCGGGCCATCGACGGCGACCGGCTTCTCCGTGAAGATGTTCTTGCCGGCGGCAACCGCCGCTTCGAGATGCGTCGGCCGGAAGCCGGGCGGCGTCGCGAGGATGATGTAGTTCGCATCTGTCTCGAGCACCCGCTTGTAGGCGTCGAACCCGGTGAACTGGCGCTCTTTCGGCACGTCGATCTGCGCGGCGTGCTCCTTGCTGATCTGCGCGAGCGAGGCGTCGAGCCGATCCGGAAACGCGTCGCCCATCGCGATCAGCGTGACGCCCTGCGCGCCCTCGAACGCGTTCAGGACCGCGCCGGTGCCGCGGCCGCCGCAGCCGATCAACCCGATGCGGATCGCGTCGGTGCCGGCCGCGTAGGCGCCCGGGATCATCGGGCCGAGCGAAAGGCCAAGCGTTGCGGCCGTTGTCGTCTTCAGGAAATCGCGACGCGACGGACCCGCGCCGTTCTGATCAGCGCTCATGACGAACCTCCCTGTCTGACCGCATTACTGCGGGCTGTCTCTCGTGATCGTTGAACGAAACCCTTTGAGATCGTCCTGCTCGCCGACCGCGCGGACGACGCGGAAGCCGGCGAACGTCGCGTCGGTGTGCCACCAGATGCTCTTCGGGCTCTGCGGATCGCGCCGGCTCCACTCCGGCGTCGAGCCGCGGCGCGCCGCGCTGCGCGCCATCCGCGCGTCGTCGTCCCACGAGCCGCCGCGGGAGACGTGCGGGAAGCGATGATTGCCGGGCAGCAGGACCGGACCGACGGCGCCCGTTTTCACCTTCTCGTAGTACTTCGGATCGTACTGATCGAGGATCCATTCGGCGACGTTGCCGTGCATGTCGTACAGCCCCCACGCGTTCGGCTTTTTCGAGGCGACCGGGTGCGGCTTTTCGCCCGAATTCTCCCGCGTCCAGGCGTAATCGCCAAGGGTCCCGGGATCATCGCCGAAGCCGTAGGCGGTCGTGGTGCCGGCGCGCGCCGCGTATTCCCACTCGGCTTCGGTGGGAAGCCGATAGCTCTTGCCCGTTTTGGTTGAAAGCCAGCGGCAGTATTCCATGGCGGCGTGCCATGTCATGTTGATCGCGGGCTGCCTGCCTTTGCCGTAGCCGAACGACTCGTCGCCGTACGGGGGCGTCGGACGTGTGACCGCATCGGCGCGTGACGGCGGCGCGGCGGGCGGCTGCGACGACGAAGGCGGCGGCACGTCCATGCTGAACGCGTAGAGATCGTACTCGTCCCACGTCACTTCGGTCTTGCCGATCCAGAACGGACGCACCTCCACTTCGTGCGGCGGTCCCTCGTCGGCGTTGCGGCCCTTCTCCGAGAGCGGACTGCCCATCGTGAATCTGCCGCCAGGAACGGCGATCATCTCGAAGGCGACGCTGGTCCCGGGGATCGTTTCGGTGTAGGAGGCGGGCGGCTGAGCGAATGTCGTGGCGAACGCAAGCCCGCTCAGCGCGGCGATGAGGACGCTGCGCATACTCGGCATCACCTTATCACCAGAACGGTGAGGCACGGCGTCGCCGCGCGGTTGCGGCGATCGCCACGAGGCAGGCGGCGAGGTCCGGCAAAAAAAAACGGCCGGCGTTTCCGCCGGCCGCTCATTACGTATGGGAGCAGTTCAGCGACTGCACCCCGTAGTGTCTGCCATGCATGCACCTCCCGGCCGCGACCAATTTTTGGGTGCCACCAACGCGCTCGCGATCCGGAATGGATGCGAAAACAGGCCGATCGTGGCTGGGTCGCTAGGAGCCTTTTTTTGACGCCGCTCTCGGCGATCAGCGTGTTCAGCATAACACGGCCCGGGCGCCCGAGCTCGCCGGGTGTTAATTGTGCGTGTATTTGTGCCGTCGCTGACGCAAATGGCCGGGCCATCCGATTGTGGATATTTTTCCATCCACCCGGCAGTTCTGGCCAAAAACCTTCGGTTTTGGCGCGTTTTCACCCTCCTTTTCGCACGAGTCTTCGTGCCGGCGATCGCGTTGCTCCTTCGGTGCGCGATGGCCGGCGCGCGCATTCCGGAGCCCGTGCCTATATCGTATTGGCAGGCGCGACAC
>JABFWM010000108.1 GCA_013362195.1 Acidobacteriota bacterium | reverse complement strand
AGGCGGCCGCGATCGGCGGCGCCGCGCGCCGCGCCTTCAACGATGTCGAATGAGCAGCCATAGAAAGAACGGTCCGCCGATCAGCGCCGTGATGATGCCGACCGGGAGCTCGACCGGGGAGAGGAGCGTGCGGGCCAGCAGATCGCACCCGACGAGAAAGGCGGCGCCAAACAGCGCCGATGCCGGCAGCACCAGCCGATGGTCCGGGCCGACGAGCAGGCGAACCAGGTGCGGGATGATGATGCCGACGAACCCGATCGGACCGCCGACCGAAACGGCCGCACCGGTCGCGAGCGACGCGCTCACGAACGCGGCACGCTGCGCGACCGCGACGTTGAGGCCGCGCGACTCCGCGCTGTCGGGGCCGAGCGACAACAGGTTCAGCGGACGCGCCAGCCAGGCGAACGCCGCGAAGGCCAGCAGCCCGAGCGGCAGCGACGCGAGCAGCGGCGTGTAGCTGCTGACGTCGAGGTCGCCCATCAGCCACCGCAGCGTGCGATAGGTGTCGGCGAAATCCGCGAAGTACTGGACGAACAGGATCAGCGCGGACAAAAAGGCATTGAGCGTGACGCCGGCGAGCAGCAGCACGCTCGTCGAGAGCCCGCGATGCCGCGCCTGCGCGAGCGCATAGACAATCGCGACCGCCGCGATCGATCCCGCAAACGCGGCGATCGTCACCGCGGAGACGCCGGCCGCGGCCAGCGACCAGTTGAACGTGATCGCGAGCATCGCGCCGAGCGCCGCCCCGGCAGATACGCCCAATGTGAACGGCGTCGCGAGCGGATTGCGCAGCAGGCCCTGGAACACGACGCCCGCCGCCGCGAGGCACCCGCCCACCCACGCGCCGGCCAGGGTGCGCGGCAGCCGGGCGATGAAGAAGATCTGCGCGTCCGGATTGTCGGCGAAGGGCACCGACCAGTCGAAGGCGCGCCGCAGGCTGATCGGTGTCGACCCGGCGAGCGGCGTGAGCACGATCGCGGCGAGCGCCAGCGCCCCGAACGCGGTCACCGTCGACGCGAAGCGGCGCGCCAGCGTCACCCGCGCGCTCCGTCGCGGATCCTCCCGAGCGGCACGATCACGGGGTGGCCCGAAGAATGGTCGATTACGTCGGCATCGACGCCATACAGCCGGCGTACGGCATCGCGCGTCAGGACGTCGCGCGGGGCGCCGACGGCGACAATCGCGCCGTCGCGCATCAGCACGATCGACGTGCACAACGAAGCGGCGAGATTCACGTCGTGCGTCGACAGCACGATGGCGACGCCGCGCTCGTCGTGCAGTTGCCGCAGCAGCGCCGCGACCTCGAGCTGGTAGCCGAGATCCAGCGAGGCCGTCGGTTCGTCGAGGAGCAGAATGCCCGGTCGCGTGTCTTCCGCCTGAAGGCGGAAGCTACGGGGCTCGCTTCTCGGTTCCTCTGTCGCGTCCGCCTTCAGGCGGAAGTCACGGGACTCTCCCTTTGGTTCTCCTGTAGCTTCCGCCTTCAGGCGGAAGTCCCGACGGCTCACCTGCGCGAGTGCGGACGCAATCACCACGCGCTGCTTCTCGCCGCCGCTCAACGTCGTGAACAGCCGATCCCGCAGCGCGAGCGTTCCGGTCGCGCGGAGCGCATCTTCAACGATCGCGAGATCGTCAGGCCCTTCGATCGCGAACGCGCCGAGGTGCGGATAGCGACCCATCATCGCGACCTCGAGCGCCGTGTACTCGAACGCGAGCTGTGTCTCCTGCGGCACGACGGCCATGCGCCGCGCGAGCATCCCGCGGGACGAGCGCGAAATCGGCAGGCCATCGAGCGTGACGGTGCCGCGCTGCGGCCGGCGGGTCCCGGCCAGCAGCCGCAGCATCGTTGTCTTGCCGGAGCCGTTGGGTCCGAGCAGACCGACGAGGCCGTCCGCGGGTACGGCCAGCGAGACACCGCGAACGACCGGGACCCGTGCGTCGTAGCCGAACCAGACGTCAGCGGCTTGCAGCAATACGCACGCCCACCATGGCGCCGCGGCCGAGCGCGGGGAACCCGAACGCTTCTTCGTACGCGCGATCGAAGAGATTCTCGACGCGGCCGAACGCCTCGACACCATGCGTGAGCGTCCACGACGCGCCGGCGCTCCACACGGCATAGCCGGCCGCGGTGAACAGGCCACCAAACGTGCCGAGCGACGGCTCGACGTCGAGCACGCGCCCGCGGCCTCCTCCGCGCATCCACGCCGTCACCGGCCCGCCCGCCGCGGAGAGATCCACGCCCCATTGGTGGCGCGGCCTGCGCAGCAGCGGATCGCCGACCTCGAAAGGCGGCGGGGCGGCGGCGCTTCGATCGACGGCAAGGATCTCGGTGTCGAGCCAGGAGTAGGTCACGCGGCCGCGGACGTCGACGGCGGCCGCGCGCGTGCGGACCGTCGACGCGAGCTCGATGCCGCGCGCCCGCGCGTTCGAGATGTTGTCGGTACGGTAGCGGCTCGACTGCTGAAAGCGGCCGACCGCAATGATCAGATCGTCGAACGTGTTGCGGAAAGCCGTGGCCTCGATCAGCGCATGACCGGCCGCAACGGCCTGATCGACGCCGGCCTCGATGCTGCGGCTGCGTTCCGGCTGGAGCGACGGATTGTCGGTGAACGCGATCTCGAACGCGTCGGGCGGGCGAATGCCGGTGCCGGCCGCGAGGCGAAGCTTCGTCGACTGCCCTGGTTCCGGCCGCACGAGCCACGCGACCGCGCCGCGCGGGTTCACCGAGACGATCCGATCGCGGGGGAATGCCGGACGTGGACTGAACGGATCGCCGAACCCGGCGAGCGCATCGCGTCGAATGTCCTCGACGCGGACGCCGGCGGTGGCGAAGAGACGGCCGGCCCCGGTCCAGCGGGTTTCGGCGAAGTACCCGGCCGTGGAGCGCCGCACCGGAATGTCGCTCGATGCGTCGTTGGTGATGAACGTGCTGGTCGCGCGCTCCCGCTGCAGCTCGAGGCCCGCTGACACGTCGAGTCCATGGCGCACGGCCAGATCGGTTTGCGCGCGCGCGGTCCAGCGGCGCGACGTCGACGTCGAGGGTCCGAACGAACTGGCGAAGCGGCCGTCGATCGTGTTCCAGGTTGCTCGCACGTGCGTACGCAGACGTCCGCCTGACGGCACGACGCCGCCAACCGATCCGATCCAGCGATCGTCACGGCCGCGCGAGATCCGATCGATCCCCTCGTAGGCGCCGATCGGGTTCGAGCCAAAGGGCCCGGGGAAGCCGCGCTCGTCGCGCTCGAATCGCACGGACCCGTCGATCGAGGCGCCGTTCGCACGGTGCCACCGGCCGTTCGCCCCGGCGCCGGTCCGTTCGTAATCGTCGTTCGCGACGCCCTCGCCGGACGGCAACGGTGTTCCATTGAAGCCGCCGCTCGACAGCCGCTCCGCGCCCGCGCCCCACGACCAGCGGCCTGCCGCGCCGGACGCCGACGCCGCGGCGCGCCGCGTCGCGAAGCTGCCGCTTTCCACGGACGCGTCGCCGCGGAGTGGTCCGCCGGTGCGGGTCACGATCCGGACGACCGCGCCAATCGCGTTCGAGCCGTACAGCGCGCTCTGCGGCCCGCGGACGATCTCGATCCGTTCGATGTTGTCGGTCGAGAGATGCGCGAAGTCGAAGCCGCCGCCGAAGGCGTTGGCCTGTACGCCGTCGAGCACGACCAGCGTGTAATCCGATTCGCCGCCGCGCGGGAAGACGCTCGTGACCGCGCCGGTCGAGCCGCTGCGCGTCACCGTGAGTCCGGGCACGTCGCGCAGCGCGTCGGCGACCGTCGCGAGCTGGCGCGCCCGCAGTTCGGCCGCCGTGATGACCGTCGCGGCCGACGAAGCCTGCGAGAGCGGCACGTCGACCTGCGACGCGGACACCAGCACGGATTCCGAGACCGCACTGACCGCGAGCTGCACCGTTCCGGCATCGCGGCGGCCGGCGCCCGGCTCGAGATCGAGCGCCAGCGGCGGCGCCGCGAACCCGTCGGCGGCGACACGCAGCTCGCAGCGGCCGCTGACGTCCGCCGTCGTGAACCGGCCTTCGGCGTCGGTGATCGCCGACGCGGCCACCGACGATCCGCAGACGACGACCACCGCGGCGCCGGGCACTGCCCGCGACACGGGATCGACGATGCGCCCTTCGACGATGGCAGCATCAACGCGGGTGAATGAAATGAGCGCGAGCGGGATCGCAGCGACGACGGACGTGCGGAAATGCACCGGGCCTCCTTTCGGCGTGCTCACGCGCCGATGGTTGGAAGTGAAACGCCCGGCCGCCAGGTATCCTGGCTCGCGGATCCCGGCGTGCTCCTTCGCCTTCCCGTGCCGCAGGGTCCACCGACCCGCGTCGAACGCACAGTGGCTGCCGGTTCGAGACCGGCGTGAAGGGCACGCTCCCCGCTTACAGTGGCGGCACCGCGTGGGCTTCGCACCCACTTCGCATGGCGCCGGGCAGGAGAACCCACGAAGTATACCGTAGTAACATTTGAAGGACGTGCTGGACAGAGTCGAACGCGCCGGGCTGAGGGAGATCGCCGCGAAAGTCGACGCCGGCGAGCGGCTGTCGTTCGACGATGGCGTGCGCCTGTTCGCGTGCAGGGACGCGCTCGCGCTCGGCTGGCTCGCGAACCGCGAGCGCGAGAGACGCCACGGCACGCGCACCTACTACAACTTCAACATCCGTCTCGAGGCGACGAACGTCTGCGTCGCGAATTGCCTGTTCTGTTCGTTCGCGCGCCTGCGCCCGGGTGATCCCGGGTCGTACACCATGTCGCTCGAGCAGGCGTGGGACAAGCTGCGGCAGCGTGCGGGTCAGCCGCTCACCGAAGTCCACGTCGTCAACGGGCTGCATCCGGATCTCCCGTTCGACTACTACATGGAGCTGCTGCGCGGCTTCAAACGGCTCCGGCCCGACGTCCATCTGAAGTGTTTCACCGCGGTCGAGATTGCCTTCTTCGCGGACCTCTACGGCAAGACCGACGCGCAGGTGCTGGGTGAGCTGCAGAGCGCGGGACTCGATTCGCTGCCGGGCGGCGGCGCCGAGATCTTCGCGGAACGGGTCCGGCGCAAGATCTGCGCGGACAAATGCGGCGCGGATCGGTATCTCGCGATCCACCGGCTCGCGCACGGACTCGGGATGCGGTCGAACGTGACGATGCTCTACGGCCACATCGAGACGAGCGAAGAGCGGATCGATCACATGCTTCGCACGCGCGCGCTGCAGGACGAGACGGGCGGCCTGCAGGCGTTCATTCCGCTCGCGTTTCACCCCGACAACAATCAGATGCGCAAGCTGCCGGCGCCGAGCGCCGTCGAGACGCTGCGCGTCCTCGCGGTGTCGCGGCTCATGCTGGACAACGTGCCGCACATCAAGGCGTTCTGGATCGCGACCGGCGTCGAAACCGCGCAGCTCGCGTTGTGGTTCGGCGCCGACGACCTCGACGGGACGGTTCAGGAAGAACGCATCTACCACATGGCGGGCTCGCCGACCCCGGAGGCGATGAGCACACGCGAGATCCGCCGCCTCATCCGCGCTGCCGGCCGCGACCCGTTCGAGCGCGACACGCTCTACAACATCGTCGTCGGCCCGGAGGCCGACGCGGTCGCGTCGTAATCACGCGATGTGCCCCATGCCAGGTCTGAAGACCCGGCCTGCACCCTGCCAGGTCCGAAGACCTGGCCCCCAAAGGGATCAGAAACACGCGCAGGCCGGGCTTTAGACCCGGCACTCCCACGGGTAGTACAATCAACAGTTGCGATGGATATCCGGCTGCTCACAGAGGTCGAGAAGCAGAGTATCGGCGAGCGCCAGCCGCTGCCGGATCGGTATCTCCGCTTGTCGGACGACGAGATGGACGAGCGGCTGCTCGCCGCGAAGCGCACGCTTGGCGAGCGGCTCGTGATCCTCGGCCACCACTATCAGCGCGATGAGGTGATCAAGTTCGCCGATTTCACCGGCGATTCGTTGAAGCTCGCGCGCGCCGCGGCCGCCAGAGGCGCGGCGGAGTTCATCGTCTTCTGCGGCGTGCACTTCATGGCCGAGAGCGCCGATATCCTGCGCGCGCCGCACCAGAAAGTGCTGCTGCCGGACCTCGCGGCGGGCTGCTCGATGGCGGACATGGCGGCCGAAGATCAGCTCGAGGTGTGCTGGCGCGAGCTGCGCGCGCTCGGCGTCGACGTCGATCGCATCGTCCCGGTGACCTACATCAATTCGTCGGCGGCGATCAAAGCCTTCGTCGGCGAGCATGGCGGCGTCGTGTGCACGTCCACCAATGCCGCGGCGGTGATGTCGTGGGCGTTCGAACGCGGAGAGCGGCTGCTGATGCTGCCCGATCAACACCTCGGGCGCAACACCGGATACCGGCTGGGGATTCCGCTCGATCGCATGGCGGTGTGGGATCCGCACGAAATCGACGGCGGCCTCACCGCCGCCGACGCGCAGAACGCCAGGCTGCTGCTGTGGAAGGGACACTGCTCGGTGCACACGCGGTTCACCGTGCAGCAGATTCAGGCGTTCCGCAAGAAGCACCCCGAAGGCAAGGTCATCGCGCACCCCGAATGCACGTTCGACGTCGTGCAGGCGGCGGATCTCGCGGGCTCCACCGAGTTCATCATCGACACGCTCCGCAAGAGTCCGGCCGGTTCGGTCTGGGCGGTGGCGACGGAGATCCATCTCGTCAACCGCCTGATGCGCGAACTGGCGCCCGATCGCACGATCGTGACCCTCGATCCCTTCGGGTGCCTGTGCTCGACGATGTTCCGCGTATCGCCGAACCACCTGCTGTGGGTGCTCGACGGCCTCGTGGAAGGCACGCTCCACAATCAAATCATCGTCCCCGACGAGACGAAGCGCTGGGCGAAGCTGGCGCTCGACAGGATGCTCGAGATTCGTTAAGGAGAGAGTAGATGGCGCATTCAGTTCCCCCTCTTCCGTACGACTACACCGCGCTGGAGCCGCACATCGACGAACAGACGATGCGGATCCATCACGACAAGCACCACGCGGCGTACGTGAACAACCTCAATTCGGCGCTGGAGAAGCACGCGAACCTGCAGAACCGCAGCGCCGAGGAACTGATCAAGGGGATCAACACCGTGCCGGAAGACATCCGGACGGCCGTGCGGAACAACGGCGGCGGACACGTGAACCACACGATGTTCTGGGAAATCATGGGCCCTGGAAAAGGCGGACCGCCGACCGGCGCGATTGCCGACGCCATCAAGTCGACCTTCGGCAGCTTCGACACGTTCAAGACGCAGCTGTCCGATGCCGGCGTGAAGCGCTTTGGCAGCGGCTGGGCATGGCTGATCGATGCCGGCGGCAAGCTGGTGATCGAGAGCACCGCGAACCAGGACAGTCCGCTGATGGAAGGGAAGAAGCCGCTGCTGGGCGTCGACGTGTGGGAGCACGCCTACTATCTCAAATATCAGAATCGCCGGCCCGACTACATCGCCGCCTGGTGGAACGTCATCAACTGGGACGCGGTGAACAAGCGCTTCAAGTAGCGCACGCCGCGGTCACAGCGGCCGCGCCTCAGGGCGCACGTCTCAGGAAAGGGGTTTGGACGTCCGGGCATGAGCCGTGAGCCCTGAGCCCTGAGCCGTCAGCCCTGAGCCCTGAGCCCTCAGCCCTGAGCCCTGAGCGGCGCTAACGCGCCGCTCGTTGTGCATACGCGGCCTCGTAGACGCGCGCGTAGTCGTCCACCATTCGATCCAGTGTGAATCGCGCCTCGACGACTTTGCGTCCCCGCGAGGCCAGCCGCGTACGATAGCCAGGGTCGCGCGCGAGCGTCAGCATCGCGCGCGCCAGTGCCGCCGGGTCGCGCGCCGGCACGAGCAGGCCGCTGTCATCTCGGTTGACCACTTCCGGTGTGCCGCCGACACGGGTGGCGATGACCGCCAGCCGTGCCGCCATCGCCTCGAGAATGGTCAGAGAAATCCCTTCACTGATCGAGCTGTTGACATAGACGTCGCACGCAGGCAGCAGCGAGCGAACATCGGCGCGGTATCCGGTGAACACGATGGCTGCCCGGGCGCCGTGCTCAGCGGCGCGCCGCTCGAGCGCTTCGCGCTCGGGGCCGTCGCCGACGATGACCAGCCGTGCGGCCGGGACCTCCGCGCGGACGACCGCGAAGGCATCGATCAGCGTGACGAGGTCCTTCACCGGGTCGAGGCGCGCGGCCGTGCCGAACACGAGGGCGTCGCCGGGAATCGACAGCTCCAGACGCGCGCGGCGCGATTCGATCTGCGACGGCGCTTTACCGACGTCGATGCCGTTGGTGATCACGTCGACGCGTGACGCGGGGTGTCCTTCCGCCAGCATGTGCCGACGGAGATCGCGCGAGACGGCGTAGATCCCGTCCGCGAGCGGCGCGAGCAGAGGGTTGATCGCGGTGCGCTTCTTCGACGGCGGCGCATCGCTCAATCGCCCGTGCTCGGTGTACACGATGCGCAGCGACGGACGCAGCAGGCGTGCGAGGGCGCCGTAGACGTACGGCGAATACTGCTGGCAGTGCAGCACGTCGATGCCGCGGTCGCGGGTCATCGCGGCAAGCGTGCGCGCCAGCGACGGACGGAATCCCTGGCGGCGGTGAATGGCCGCCACCTCGATGCCGCGATCGACCAGCGCGCCGGCGAGCGTGCCCGGCTCCTCGAGGCAGATCACCGACATCCCGTACCGCGCCGCCAGCCCGAGCGACAGTTCGATCGCCAGCCGCTCGGCGCCCCCCGCACACAACGTGAGCACGAGCTGTGCGACCCGGGGCCGTCTCGCCACCGGACGCGGCCAGCCGCTCGACTCCGCGGTCGGTTCCACCAGGCGAGGCCGGTTGAGGACGGCGGACGACTTGACGATGGTCAGGCGCGGAGGCGACGAAGGCAGCATGCGTCAGCGCTCTTCGCAAAGGTTCCGCCATCCCGCAGACGGAACGAGGCGTGCAATCTGCCGGCGACAGCCCGGGTTTCCGGGCATCAGCAAACAACGAAGTCGGCGCGCCGAGTGACTTTTGTGTCCTCCCCGCGCCACTTCCTTCTCGACGAGAAGGAGATCAGTCTTGTCGTCCCGGGGCCCCGTGCGCCGAATGCCAGCCCGTCCCTCGGTGCTCGCGATTACGAGCGAATTGCCGTGGCCGCTCGATCGCGGCGGGCACCTGCGCAGCTTCCATCTCCTGCGCGGGCTGGCGGCGGACTTCGACGTGCGGCTGGTCGCTCCGATGGAGCCCGGCCAGGAGGCGCTCGTGCCCGCACTGACGGCGGCGGGGCTGCGCGTCTGCGCCGTGCCGGTCGGCCGCCGGCGCGCGCCCGCCGAAACGCTGCGGGTCGTCCGCGCCGCGCTGTCGCGGGAGCCGTACGTGCTCTTCCGCCGTCACGATCGCGTGTCGGTGCGCCAGATGGTATCGACGCAGCTGGCCATCAATCGTGCCGACCTGCTGTATCTCGATCACCTCGATTCGGCGCTGTACGCCGATCGGAGTCATGTGCCGGCGATCCTCGATCTGCACAACGTCTACTCCGCGCTGGTGCGCCGCACCGCGGCCGAGCAGACCAACCCGGTGGTCGGCCAGTACCTGCGCGGCGAGGCGGCGCTGCTCGAACGCGCCGAGCAGCGAGCGGCCACGCGCGCCGCCCTCGTGACCGCAACCTCCGACGAAGACTGCGCCTACTACCAGGCGTGCGGTGCGCGCCGTGTCGTGCTCGTGCCGAACGGCGTCGATTGCGACGCCTACTCGTCGTTGCCGCTCGTCCGCACGTCGCGATCGCCGCTGATTCTCTACGTCGGGACGATGTCGTGGGGGCCCAACGCCGCGGCGGCGAAGTATCTCGCGCTCGACGTGCTGCCGCGCATTCAGCAGCGCATTCCCGACGCACGGCTGCGGATCATCGGCCGCGAACCGCCGCCGGACATCCGCGCGCTCGCCGGCCGGCCCGACGTCGAAGTCACCGGTGCGGTGCCCGACGTCGTGCCCCATCTGCGCGAAGCGCACGCGCTCGCCGTGCCGCTGGAGTCGGGGGGCGGCACGCGGCTGAAGATCCTCGAAGCGTTCGCGGCGGGACTGCCGGTCGTGAGCACGCCGGTCGGCTGCGAAGGGCTGCGCGCCGAACACGGCGTGCACCTCCTGGTGGCGCCGCGCGAGCACATCAGCCAGGCGCTCGTCACGGTGCTGACCAATCGCCTGCTCGCGTACGCGCTCGCCGAGCGCGCGCGCGACCTGGTGCGTGAACATTACGACTGGCGATCGATCGGCGCGGTCGCGCGCCGCGAAGCGCACGGCGTGCTCCATCGCCGGGCGGCCCGCGCCTGTCAGATGCAGGACGCCGGATGACGCCGATTCGTGTGCTCGAACTGCGGAGCGTGCTCGGCACGGGCGGCGGGCCGGAAAAGACGATCCTCTCGGGCGCGGCCCTCAGCGATCCGAACGCGTTCGCGATCACGGTGTGCTACGTGCGCGCGGCGGCCGACCGCCGGTTCGACATCCGCGCGCGCGCGGCCGCGCTCGGCCTCGATTACGTGGAGCTGCTGGAGCGCTCATCCGTCGACCTTGCCGTCTGGCCGGCGGTGTGCCGCCTGGTCCGCGATCGCGGCATCGAGATCGTGCACGCGCACGATTACAAGACCGACCTGCTCGCGGTCCTGCTGGCGCGCCAGCTCGGTACGATCGCGATGGCGACCGCGCACGGCTGGACGGGCCACAGCGCACGCGAGCGCTGCCTCTATTATCCGGCCGACAAGCAGCTGCTCCGCGCCTGCGATCGCGTGGTCGCCGTCTCGGGCGAGATTCGAACGGAGCTGCTCGCGCGCGGCGCACGGCCCGATCGGGTCGTCACCGTGCTGAACGGGATCGATCATCGCCGTTTCGTGCGTGATCCGGCGATGCGGCCGGCGGCGCGCGCGGCACTTGGCCTTGCCGACGAGGACCTCGTCATCGGCGCGGTCGGGCGTCTCGAGCCGCAGAAACGATTCGACCTGCTCATCGACGCGGTGGCCGCGCTCCGGCCGTCCCTCCCGCGCGTGAAGCTGCTGATCGCCGGCGAGGGCTCGCTGACCGGCGCGCTGGACGCGCAAATCCGCGCGCGCGGGTTGGCCGACGCCTGCCGGCTGCTCGGGCACACGTCCGACGTCATTGGCCTGCACCACGCCCTGGATCTCCTCGCGCAGTCCTCCGATTACGAAGGCACCCCGAACGCGGTGCTCGAAGCCATGGCGCTCGAGACGCCCGTCGTCGCGACCGCCGCGGGTGGCACCGCGGAGCTGATTGAAGACGGCGTGCACGGGCGCGTCGTGCCGGTCGGCGACGTGCGGGCGCTGCGCGACGGGATCGTCGACGCCTTCACGCAGCGGGAAGAAGCGCAGGCGCGTGCCCTCGCGGCTCGGCTGCGGGTCGCCGGCGAGCTGTCGTTCGACGCGCGCAACGCGAAGATCGAAGCCATGTACCGCGACCTCGTTGGCCATGGGGTGATAACTCGGAAGCGGGAACAGCAGCGAGTGGCCGTCATGCGCCCCGGAATCTCCCCGGCCGACAGTGGCGGCGCGCAGCGCGCGCCTGCGACGAGCGGAGCGGGAGACGGGGGTGCCCGCGAGCAGGGAGCCGGGATCCGGGGCGGAGCCCGAGTCGAATGATGGAGCTGACCTGTGCGTGATCGCCTGAACGTCCTGATGCTCACGCACCGGCTGCCGTTCGCGCCGAACCGCGGCGATCGCATTCGCGCGTACTACCTGCTGCACGCGCTCGCGCGCGAGGCGCACGTGGATCTCGTGTCGCTCGTGCACGACCGCGAGGAGGCGGCGGAGGTGGACGCGCTGCGCGACCGCGTGCGCAGCATCACGACGGCACGCGTGGTCCGCGCGCGCTCGCTGCTGCGCGCCGCCGTCTCACTGCCGGGTACGCAGCCGCTGACCCACGCGCTGCTCGACGCGCCCGACCTCAACGCCGCGATCGCAGACGCTGCCGCCCGGCATCACCCCGACGTCGTGGTGGCGTTCTGCTCGAGCATGGCGAAGTGCGCGCTGGAGGCGCCGCTCGACGGGGTCCCGTTCATCCTCGATCTGGTCGACGTCGATTCGGAGAAGTGGCGGCAGCTCGGCGACACGTCGCGCGGACCCTTCGGCTGGGTGTATCGACGCGAGGCGCGCGTGCTCCGCCCGTTCGAAGCGCGCGCCGCGCGCGCATCGGCGGCCACCCTCGTCGTCAACGATCGGGAACGGGCGTCGCTCGAAGACATTGCGCCGGGCGCGCCGATCCACGTCGTCCCCAACGGCATCGACGCCGTCCGGTTCACCCCGCCGATCGTGCCGTCCGCCGAGGCGGAGATCGTGTTCTGCGGCGTCATGGATTACGCGCCGAACGTCGAGGGCGTGCTGTGGTTCGTCAAGCGCGTGTGGCCGGCCGTACGCGCCGCGCGCAGCGACGCGAAGCTGACCATCGTCGGCGCCCGGCCGACGGCCGCGGTTCGCGCGCTGGCGATCGATCCGTCGATTGACGTGACGGGCACCGTCCCCGACGTCCGCCCCTACTTGTGGCGCTCGGCGCTGTCGATCGCTCCGCTGCTCATCGCGCGCGGTGTGCAGAACAAGGTGCTCGAGGCGCTCGCCGCCGGCCTGCCGTGCGTGGTCAGCGAGGCCGTGTACGAAGGCCTGCCGCACGCGGCTCGTGCCGGGTGCATCGAAGGCGGCAGCGCCGCCTCGTTCGGCGCGGCGGTCGTCCGACTGCTCGGCGTACGGCCCGAGGCGCGCCGCCGTCTGGCCGCGCAGGTGAATCTCTCCGAGTTGTCGTGGCGCGACGCGTTCGCGCCGCTGGGCGATCTGTTACGCGATGCCGCCCGCCGACGCGACGCCGCGGCCGCGCACGAGGACCATGCGCTGTATGAATGCCGTGTCTGACACCTCGCCGATCCCCGGCGGCCGCGCGCTGGGGCGCGCGCGTCTCGCGCTGCTCTGGAAGCTGGACGCCCGGTTTCCGCCGGACCCGCGCGCGTTCCTGAACGCAGGCGGGCAGACCACACGATCCATGACTCTTGCGCCGGAGGTGGCCGGGAGATATCTCTCCCAGCTGCCGTCGACCGAGGTCGACATCCTGGACTTCGGCTGTGGGTGGGGCGGCGAGACGCTGTGGCTCGCTCAGCACGCCCGCTCGGTGACCGGCGTCGACATCGAAGCGTCCGCGATCGCGCAGGCGAACGAGGCGCGCCGCGCGCACGGTGTCGAGAACTGCGCCTTCGTTCAGGCGACCGGCGGGCCGTTACCACTCGCCGATCGCTCGTTCGACGCGGTGTTCTCCACCAATGTCTTCGAGCACGTCATGGATCTCGACGGCGCCTTCCGCGAGCTCTATCGCGTGCTGAGGCCCGGCGGCGTGGTGTTGTCGCGCTTCGGCCCGCTCTTCTTCTCGCCGCAGGGATATCACCTGTACTGGGCGTGCCAGGTGCCCTACGCGCATCTGCTGTGCGGACTCGATGCGGTCGTCGCGCTGCGCAACGCGCGATGCAAGGGCCGGCGCACCGCGGCCTCGTGGCAGGACCTCGGGCTGAATGGGTACCGCTACCGCGAGTTCAAGCGCGCGGCCCGCGACGCCGGGTTCGTGCTCGAACGGTTCGATCGCATTCCCGTCCGGGGCCTGTCGTGGCTCGCCGCGCTGCCCGTCATCGGGGATCTCCTCACGTTCGGCATCGACATGAGGCTGCGCCGGCCGTGCTGAGTTCGATCGTCTGTGATCGTGTCGATCGGCCGTGATCTGACGGACACGCAGAGAACGGAGAGCGCGGAGAGAGCGGTCAATAGGTTGTCTTAAGAACAGGATCCGTCGGCTCACAAGACCAGATCGACGGTTCTCTGCGGGCTCTCCGCGTACGTCATTCCACTGTCCTACGAATTGACCGCTGCCGTCCGGGCGAAGAGCGATCGCAGCAGCAGCGACGCATGGCGCGGCTTCAGGCGTTCGAGCGCGCGCGTCTTCTGCGGGACGAACTCGGCCGGCGGCTGTCCGAAGTCGTGCGTCGGCACGCGCGGCGCCGGCGCGCGATCGTCGGGGTGCTCGATGAAGTGCCGATACATGAACCCGTGCGAGAGCAGCAGCACCACCGGGCGGGCGCATCCGCGCGTCGGCATGCGGCGCAGCGTGGACGTCGAGTACTCGAAGAAGAACCGCGCCCGCTCCTGGAATACGGGGCGCTCGTCGTCGGTGCCGTGCCGTGATGCGAGCAGAAAGACCTCCGCCTTGCGCATGTCCTGCGCGGCCCACGTCTCGGTGGGATATTCGAGGATCTCCGGCCGGTCGAGGAACGGGTACTCGCGGCGCACCATCCAGCGTGCGTATTTCAGGAGGCTGGCTCGCGCGTAGGCGTACGCCTCGTCTCGTTCATCGCGCTCCGCCTTGTCGTCAAGGTACTTCGCCAGGGCTTCCAGGAACGCCGTGTACGACCAGCGGCGTTCGGCGTTGAGCAGGTCGCGCGCCTCCACGTCATCGCCCGGATGTATGCACCGGCGGATCAGCTCTTCGGCCTTGTCGAGGAACGCGCGGTCGCCGGAGAGCCGGTGCGCATCGAGCAGGACGGTGATTGAGTGCCCGGCGCCGCGGCCCGGGCCGTGATAGTCGGGCGTGCAGGTCGCGCTGGCCAGGCCGGTGGCGCCGGACGCGACCCACGCGAACGGCGTGCTCGCTCCGTCATCCATCGCGATGACCCAGCGTCCGAGGCCGATCGCCGCTTCGCGCGACCACTCGCTGCCGGTGAGCAGGTAATGCAGGCGCAGGCCGGCGGCATAGTTGTGTTCGTTCGACGGTCCGCCTCCCGACACCCCCTTCGCGTTCGGATACGACCGATGCGTGCACCGGCCCGCGGCGACGTAGTGGAAGGTGTGCCAGAACAGCCCGCCGTTGTAGGCGCTCTTGTCGCGCGTGGTGTGGTAGATGTCGATGTCCACCACGTGCGTGGCGAGCTCCTCCATCTGCGTCAGCCATCGGACGTCGGCGGTGCGCATGAACTGACAGGCAAAACCGGCGATCGCGTCGTACTGGTTGTTGTAGTGCGAGATGAACGGCTCGTCGCCGCTGTCGAACGCGGCCTCGTGATCCGCGTAGATGTCGCCGAAGTTCCGCCAGCCGTACTCGTCGATGATTTCGCGCTTCCGTTCGAAGGCGTCCGGCCCCTCGACCGCGCTCGAGACGAGTGCGTCATAGGCCGCCATCACGTCATTGCCCGGCGTGAGGTAGGGCACCGCCTGCGCGGCGCAGTAGTGGTCCGCGCAGCCGTGGGCGACGCGCGGCGATCGTCCCCATGCCACCGCCTCGCGGCTGATCGGGTCGCTCCCGAACGCCAGCGTGAACGTGTGTGTCTTCTGCTCGCCGCCCTGGAACTCGTGCAGGTCGGCGTGCTGCTGCGGAAACAGCCCGAGCACGATTGTGTTGTCGCGCACTTCCAGCGACTTCGGGAAGTTCTGCCAGAAGTGCTCCATCGCCACCGCGATGCGCTCGTCGCCGCGCTCGACTGTGACGGCGGGGGTCGCGCGTTCGCCGCACGAACGCACGGATCCGGCACGAAAGCGGTAACCGCGGAACGTCGTCGTGATGATGCCGTTGCGGTTCCGGTGGTTCGGGCTGTGCCATTGCTCGCCGCCGCTCGAGTCCTGGTACAGCTCCAGCGGTTGTTCGCAGGACGCGGGCGGCCGATCGGACTCCGGCGAACAGGACACAGTGACCTCACCCGCAGGGAGCGCCATCTCCACTTCGACCGAGCGGAGGCAGATCGATCCGCGATCGCCGAGCTCCCAGATGCCGCCGGGGTGGGCGGCCGGTCGCGGGTTCCGCAGCATCAGCGCGCAGCGCACCGCCGCCGATCCCGCAAAGAAATGCAGGCGGGCCTGCAGCACGAGCAGCGGACGCGTCCAGTTCGAGATGGTGCCCTCGACGAACACGGTCGTCCGGAGCGGCCCCTGGTCCTCGACACCGATGCGGCGCAGCTGCACGCGGCACGCACGTCCGTTGCCGTCCACGACGCGCAGGCCGCTGCGATCGCGGGCCATCGCGTCGCGGCCATCGATCGTCACCGACGCGAACGGAAACGGTTCGTGCAGCAGCAGCGTGAACCGTGCGGCGCCGGTGTCGACGACCACGCCACCGCGCACGTGCGTGACGGCGATCCGCCGGGCGATCGTGGGCCGCGGCCCCAGTCCGACGCTGAAGGCCGACGCGTCGTCGTCCGTCTGAAAATCGAGCAGCGCCCAGCGAACCGATCCGTCGTGCCAGCGCTCGAGCGCCCGTGCCTGCAGCGCCATGCTGCGGCCGCCGGCATCGCGAAGGTCCAGATGCGCCACGTCGGCCACGGCGCCCTGCGGAAACGGAAGGCCGACCGTGATCGGCTCGTGCCGTGCCGTGCCATCGGAGGCGCGCCGGCGTGTGACGACGATCGGCACACGCGACCACGCGCCGCTGTCCGGGGTCATGGAATGGACCGAACGACGCGGGGCCCGATGAAGGAAGCCACCGGAAGCGGCAGCCGCTTCCACAAGCGGATGGCCGACTGCATGCGCGGATTCTTCGTCGATTGATCCGGCAGCGTCGTGATGCCGTGCAGGCAGTACTCCCACCACAGCTGCTCGGGGCGTGCGCCCCACTGCAGCTTGAAGAGATACGGCCCTTCGTCCGGCGTCGATCGGCCGAAATCGAGCACCGTGTGTCCGGTGCGGATGGCGTCGCGGATCACCGTCCAGTAGAGCAGATTGTTGGGACAGAGCTCGCGGCGCTCCTTGAGCGACGACGCCCA
>JABFWM010000201.1 GCA_013362195.1 Acidobacteriota bacterium | reverse complement strand
GACACGCGACCCGCACGCCCCCGCCAGCCGTGCCGCGCGGCGTCGCCGCCGGCCGCGGCCGCGACGATGCGCAAAGCATCCAGAGCCGCCTGCGCGCGCGCGAGGCGCCCGCCGCGCGTTTCTGCTGGCATTGCCGCAAGCCGCTCCACGCCCGGACGGACCGCTGCCCCTTCTGCGGCGAAACGCAGTAGGCCGCGCCCCTTCGCGTCCCGAGGGCGCCGCACTCGTTCCCCGGCCTCCTGGCGCCGCGACGAACAGTGATCGGACGGGCGCACGCGGGTCGGGCCGGACCACTGTGGTACCATCCGAGGCAGCCCACGAGAAGGAGCAGCAATGTCGTTTCCCGGCACCGGCAGGATCTGGATGAACGGCGAGCTGGTGGATTGGCCCGATGCCAAGATCCACATCGCCTCGCACGTCGTGCACTACGGCAGCGGTGTGTTCGAGGGCGCGCGGTGCTATGAGACGCAGCACGGCAGCGCCTGCTTCCGTCTCGACGCGCACCTGCGCCGCCTGATCGACTCGGCCAGGATTTACCGGATGGAGCCGGGCTTCTCGTACGCGCAGCTGCACGATGCCGTCCTCGAGACCATCCGCGCCAACGAGTTCAAGGCCTGCTACGTGCGTCCGCTCGTCTACCGCGGCTATCACACGCTCGGCGTGAATCCTTTCCCCTGCCCCGTGGACACGGCGATTCTCGTGTGGGAATGGGGCGCGTATCTCGGCCAGGATGCGCTGACGAATGGCGTCGACGTGCGCGTCAGCTCGTGGTCGCGCGCCGCGCCCAATACCTTCCCGACGCTCGCGAAGAGCTCCGCCAACTACGCGAACTCGCAGTTGATCAAGATGGAAGCGATGTCCGACGGCTACAGCGAGGGCATCGCGCTCGACGTGTTCGGCTATCTGAGCGAGGGGAGCGGCCAGAACCTCTTCCTGGTCCGCGACAACACCCTGTACACCTCGCCGCTGAGCGCGGCGGTCCTGCCCGGCATCACCAGGAACTCGGTCATGACGCTCGCCCGCGACCTCGGCTTCCAGCTGCGCGAGGAAATGCTGCCGCGCGAGCTGCTGTACATCGCCGACGAGGCGTTCTTCGTCGGCACCGCCGCCGAGATCACGCCGATCCGATCCGTCGACAAGATCACCATCGGCCAGGGCCGGCGGGGACCGATGACCGAAGCCATCCAGCAGGCGTTCTTCGATATCGTCACGGGCAAGGTCGCCGATCGCCACGGCTGGCTGGAATACGTCTATCCCGGTGAGCCCCGGGTCGCCGTCGGCGCCGGCAAAACAGCCGCTGCACAGAAATAGCCGCGACCTGCTACACTAGGTCTACCCCGGCAACGGCCACCGGCCACGAAGACCGCCGCAGACGGCCACAGCAAAACGGAGCAACACGGAGAAGGATCTTCCGTGTTTCCCGGGTTCTGCTGTGGTGTTTGGTGGCGATTCGTGTTCCTCGGTGGCGTCCGTGTTGTTCGACGGCCACCCGTGTTGTCCGGTGGCCCTCCCTGCCCAGCGACTCACTCGGGTAACTGCCGATGTCGTCCCTGGTCACGCTCGCGGTCTTCCTGTGCGTGTTCGTGTGGACCGCGTCGGCGCTGTTCTGTGTGTTCCTCTCTGTCTCTGTGGCCCGGTATGCACATCAATGAACTCTTGAAGACGGCGGTCGCCAGCGCCGCGTCGGACCTCCACCTCAAAGTCGGCAGCTACCCGATGATGCGCGTCAACGGCACGCTCGTCGTCGCGTCCGAGGAGAAGCGGCTCGATCGCGCCGACACGGAGGGGATGGCGCAGGGCATGTTCACGCCCGATCACCTCGAGAAATTCCGCCGCAACCAGGACGTGGATCTCGCCTACAGCGTCGCCGGCCTCGGCCGCTTCCGCTGCAACGTCTTTCAGCAGCGCGGCACCGTCGGCCTCGTGCTGCGCGTGATCCCGACCCGCATCAAGTCGATCGACGAGCTGGGCCTGCCGCCGGTCCTGAAGAAGATCGCGCAGGAGGAGCGCGGCCTGGTGCTGGTGACCGGGACCACCGGCTCGGGCAAGTCGACGACGCTCGCCGGGATGATCGACTACATCAACTCGACGCGCCAGGCGCACATCATGACCGTCGAGGATCCGATCGAGTACCTGCACCGCGACCACATGTCGCTGGTGAACCAGCGCGAGATCGCGGTCGATGCGCAGTCGTTCGCGCACGCGCTGCGCGCGGCGCTCCGCCAGGACCCGGACGTCATCCTGGTCGGCGAGATGCGCGACTTCGAGACGATTGAAACGGCGCTCCTCGCCGCCGAGACCGGACACCTGGTCTTCTCGACGCTGCACACCCTCGACGCCACCGAGACGATCAACCGCATCATCGCGGTGTTCCCGCCGCACCAGCAGCGCCAGGTCCGCATCCAGCTGGCCAGCGTGCTCAAGGCGGTCGTGTCGCAGCGCCTGATGCCGCGCGCCGACAGCGTCGGCCGCGCCGCGGCCGTCGAGGTCATGGTCACCACCGCGTTCATCCGCGACTGCATCGTCGACAAGGAGAAGACGTCGCAGATCCACAGCGCGATCGCGAACGGCGGATCGCAGTACGGCATGCAGACGTTCGATCAATCGATCTTCGGCCTGTATCAGGCCGGCTACGTCACGCTCGAAGAAGCGCTGCGCTGGGCCTCGAACGTCGACGACTTCAAGCTGCGCGTGCAGGGCATCTCGTCGACGACCGAGATGTCGCGCGACGCGATGCAGGCCGCCGTTCCGGCCTCGCGCGGCGGCATCCCCGAAATCACGCGGTTCGGCGGCTGATTTTCCCACCTCGGCGGCCGCGCCGGGAACGGTCGTTGCGTCCCTCCACGCTCGACCCGTCGTTCTCCTGCGAACTCGCTACGCATGAGCGTAGCGATTGACGACGACCGGATGTAGGAGTTTCCGGTCTTCCGCATCCGGCACCATCCACCACATGCACGAGTGCCCGTTCCGCATGCGCGGCACGCGTGTGTACTCGTGCGTATCGCGGCGCCGCACCCGCTGTACGACGCCGCTGGAGCACACCATGCGCATAGTGACGCGCACGGCCCTCGTTGCCGTCCTCGCCTTCGCCTCCGGATCCGTGTGGACACCTGCGACCTCGTTCGTCGCGCCGCTGCACGCGGCGGTGGCGGCGGGGTGCGAAGGTGGCGGCTTCTCCGTCGTGCTGCCGGATGGCACGACGCTCAGCGGCGCCCAGGGCGTCAGCGTCCCCGCCGCGGCCCTGGGCTCGAGCTTTCTCGTGAAGGGACGTTACGTCGAGTTCGAGGTGGTGTCGTCCACATTCGGGATCGTGGACTACACGTTCACGGGCGCGCCCAACGCGCTCGATATCACCGGCGGCGTGCGCACGCGCGTGTTCGCGCGCAAGTCGCCGGATCACCGCGGGCTCGTCCTCACGGACGCCATGACCGTCGAACTGAAGGACACCGACATCGTCGTCGACCGAGGCGGGCCGGGTTTGAGCATGAAGATTCAGGCGAAGGACTGCGCGAACGGCGGCCTCTTCCAGATGGAGCCGGTGCGCGGCGACGGCGCGACCACGGACATCACGCACGTGCTCGCCACGGCGCGGGCGCCGGAGGGCACGAGCCTCACCGTCTTCTATTTCGACAATCCGAATTTCCGCGCGCGCGAAGGCGACGTGGTGCCGTTCAAGGACACGACCGTGAGGGTCACGCCGCGCGTGAACTTCGCCAACGACTTCTCGCCGCAGTTCGTCGGCCGCGACAGTCCCCAGGTGGCGACGCGGATCGCGCAGGGATGCCCCAACCGGATTCAGAAGCGGGACGGCACCTTCGTCACCGTCGACCATTGCGGCGGCGTGTCGGTGTGGCGCGTGGCGAGCGGTGGACGGATGGGCGCCGTGTTCGGCGAGGATGCCACGGAGGTGGCGCCGCCGGCGACGGTCTGCACCCAGAACTGCCAGGCGCAGAACCGTGTCCGCGGCCAGGCCGTCGTCCTCGGGTTCCCCTTCCCGGTGCCTGACTCGAGCCGCCTGCAGCCGCGCTTCCCGGCCGGCTTCCAGCCGTAATCGTCCACTCGGCCGCGTTGCGTGCATGCCGGTTGCACGCAACGTCCCCGGAGGCGGCGAGTACAATATCCGGTCCATGAACGCCGCTTACGTGCAGGGCCTGCGCATGCTGGCGATGCGCGAACTCTCCGTCGCGCAGCTGCGGGCGCGGCTGCTGGAGCGCGAGTTCACGGCGGCAGACGTCGAGGCGGCGCTCGAACGGCTGATCGAAGAGAAGGCGCTCGACGACGAGCGGGTCGCGCGCGCGTATGCGCAGACCGCGGTGAAGGTCAAAGGCCGCGGACGGTTGCGCGTGCAGCGCGAGCTGCACGAGATGGGCATCGCGCGCGACGTGGCCGCCGCGGCGCTGGCCGACACCTACGGCGACCTCGACGAACGGCGCCTGATTGCCGACGCATTGAAGAAGAAGCTTCGCGTTCGCGGCCGGATCGACACGCCGGCGGACTACGCGCGCGTCTACCAGTTCCTGATGCGTCAGGGCTTCTCGCCTTCCGCGGTCACCGCCGCCCTGCGCGCCTACCGCCGGCCGGAGCACAATCCCGAAGAGGCCTGAGGCGACCGGGAGCGGCGTCGCTTGCGCGATCCGCTAAAATAATCGGATGGATTCCCGCGAAATTCGCAGCAGTTTCCTGAAGTACTTCGAGCGCAACGGCCACGCGATCGTCTCCAGCGCCTCGCTCGTGCCGACCGACGATCCGACCCTCCTCTTCACCAACGCGGGGATGAACCAGTTCAAGGATCTGTTCCTCGGCCGCGAGAAGCGCGCGTACACGCGGGCCACCACGTCGCAGAAGTGCATGCGCGTGAGCGGGAAGCACAACGACCTCGACAACGTCGGCCCTTCGCTCCGGCATCACACGTTCTTCGAGATGCTCGGGAACTTCTCGTTCGGCGACTATTTCAAGAAGGACGCGATTCCCTTCGCGTGGGCGCTCCTGACGTCGGTGTGGAACCTGCCGCCCGACCGCCTGTTTCCAACGATTTTCAAGGGCGAGGCGGGCATCCCCCGCGACGACGAGGCCCAGCGCATCTGGCAGGAGTTCGTCCCGACCGAGCGCATCACCGAGCTGGGGCTGGCCGAGAACTTCTGGCAGATGGGCGACACCGGCCCGTGCGGCCGCTGCTCGGAGATTCACTACTTCCGCGGCAGCCAGTATCCGTGCGACGAGGAACAGCGCGGCGGCCGGTGCCGCGGCGTCGACTGCAGCTGCGACCGCTACGTCGAGATCTGGAACAACGTGTTCATGGAGTTCGATCGGCAGCCCGACGGGACGCTGAACCCGCTGCCGGCGCCGTCGATCGACACCGGGATGGGCCTCGAGCGGATCACCGCGGTGATCCAGGGCAAGCTGTCGAATTACGATACCGATCTCTTCACGCCGATTCTCGCGGCGATCGGCGCACGCGCGGGCCGCCGCTACGGCGCGACGCTCGACGGGCCGCCCGATATTTCCATGCGCGTCATCGCCGATCACCTGCGCGCGATGACGTTCCTGATTGCCGACGGCGTGGTGCCGTCGAACGAGTGGCGCGGCTACGTCCTGCGCAAGATCATGCGGCGCGCGATGCGCCACGGCAAGAAGCTCGGGATCCAGCAGCCGTTCCTCCACGGGCTGGTCGACGTGATTGTCGCCGAGATGGGCGCGGCGTATCCGGAGCTGCGCAGCGGACGCGATGCGATTGTGCAGGTCGTGCGCAGCGAGGAAGAGCGCTTCGAGGCGGTGTTGAACGCGGGGCTCCCCCGCCTCGAAGAGGTCCTCGATCGCGCGGCGGCGGCCTCGAAGGTCGTCTCGGGCGAAGAGGCCTTTCGACTCTACGACTCGCTCGGCGTGCCGCTCGATTTCATGGAAGACCTCGCCAGCCAGCGCGGCCTGACGATCGACCGCGACAGCTACGAACGCGCGATGGAAGGGCAGCGCGAACGGGCGCGCGCCGGCAGCGCGTTCGACGCGAAGAAGGCGCAGGACTTCGTGTTCGCGTCGGAGGAGGCGCGCCACGCCGCGCTCGCACCGGGCGACCAGTTCGAGGGCTACACCGCCACGACCGTGACCGGCGTGCCGGTCATCGCGGTGTTCGATGAAACGCGCCACCAGGTCCCCGCGCTTGCCGAAGGACAGACCGGCTTCGTCGTGCTCGAGCGGACGCCGTTCTACGTCGAATCGGGCGGCCAGGTGTCCGACACGGGAGTGATCGAAAACGAAGCGACGGGGGCGAGCGCCACCGTCGCGGGCCTCGCGCGGGTGGCGCCCGGCGGACCGCGCGCGCATCGGGTCGTGGTCGCGCACGGCTCGGTCACGCCCCGCGATCTCGTCACCGCGCGGGTGGCCGACGAGGTGCGCGAGGCGACGCGGCGCAACCATACCGCGACCCACCTGCTTCACGCGGCGCTGCGGCAGGTGCTCGGCACGCACGTCAAGCAGGCCGGGTCGCTGGTCGCGCCCGATCGCCTGCGCTTCGACTTCGTGCACTTCGCCGCAATCCCGCGCGAGGATCTCGACCGGATCGAGCGGATCGTCACCGAGCAGATCTACCGCAACACCCCGGTGCAGACCGACGTGCGCTCGACGGAGGAGGCGATCGCGGCGGGCGCGATGGCGCTCTTCGGCGAGAAGTACGGCGACCGCGTCCGCGTGGTCTCGGTGCCGGGCTTCAGCCTCGAGTTGTGCGGCGGCACGCACGTCCGCGCCACCGGCGACATCGGGCCGTTCGTGATCACGCAGGAGAGCGGCGTCGCCGCCGGCGTCCGCCGCATCGAAGCGCTCACCGGCGCCGGCGCCGTCGCGTTCCACCAGCAGCAGCGCGCCGCCCTCGATCGGCTGCTCGCCGCGTTGAATACCGGCGCCGACCAGAGCGTCGACGCCGTGCAGCGGCTGCAGGCCGACGCGCGGCGCCTCGCCCGCGAGGTCGAGCAGTTGAAGATGAAGGCCGCACTCGGCGGCGGTCGCGCCGACGGGTCGGCGCAGGACGACACGCAGGACGTGAAGGGCGTGAAGCTGATCGCGCGCCGTGTCGCGGGGCTCGAGAAGGGTGCCCTGCGCGGCCTCTCCGATTCACTGCGGGACCGGCTCGGGAGCGGCGTGGTCGTGATTGCGTCCGAGACCGACGGCAAGGTGTCGCTGGTCGTGTCGGTGACGAAGGACCTCACCGGACGCATCCAGGCCGGGCGGATCGTCAAAGAAATCGCCCCCATCGTCGGCGGGGGCGGGGGCGGCCGGCCCGACTTCGCGGAAGCGGGCGGAAAGGATCCGTCGAAGATCGACGATCTCATCCGCAGGACTCCCGACGCGATCGCGGCCCTCCTGGCCTGAGCAGATTCCGATCACAGGTTTGCGGGTCGGCCGTGCAGAAACGGCACACCCGCGCCCCAGAACACCAGCTAAGTCATTGATATGGCGGCGGCAAGTGGCTTGCCACATGAGCCTGTTCGAGCCCGACTCTTTCGTCGCGCTCGTCCATCCTCATGGTCCGACGAGTCCTCCTGGCTGCGATGTTCTGCGCCATGACGCCTGCCCTGGCGCAGGCGCAGATTTACGCGTGGCGGGACGCGTCCGGCCATCTCGTGCTGTCGGATCGGCCGAAGGATCCGTCGGCACGGACCTACGCGGTCGCGGCGCCGGAGGCCGCCGGAACGACCGGCGCCGGGTTCCGTGTGACGAAGGCGGCGTTCAGCCGCCGGGCCTCGGAGTACGACGATCTGATCGTCGAGCATTCGACGCGCCACGAGCTGGATCCGAACTTCGTGCGCGCGGTGATTCAGGCGGAGTCGGCGTTCAATCCCCGCGCGCGCTCGCCGAAGGGCGCGATGGGGCTGATGCAGCTGATGCCGCAGACGGCGCGCGCCTACGGCGTGTTCGATCCCTACAACGCCGCCGAGAACATCCGCGCGGGCGTGGCCTATCTCAAGAGCCTTCTGGTCCGGTTCGACCAGAACATCTCGCTGGCGCTTGCCGCCTACAACGCGGGGCCTGCCGCGGTGGAAAAGTACGGGCGCACGGTGCCGCCCTATCGCGAGACGCGCGACTACGTCGCGAAAATCACGAACGCTTCGACGCCGCCCTCCCCCGCCATCACGCGGGCGCCGACCCGCATCTACAAGACCATCGACATCGTCGACGGCCGGCCGGTGCTGCGCTTCACGAACAAGCCCGTCGACGGCGCTGACCGGGTCACTGCGGCGGACCGCCGGTAGCGGCGTCCGCCTCCTGCTTGCGCAGCTTCCGCCTTGAGGCGGAAGATCCCTCCGTGCGACTCGACGTCTGGCTCGACATCAGCTGCCTTTTCAAAACGCGCAGCGAAGCGCAGAAGGCCTGCAAGGGCGGCAAGGTGGACGTGAACGGCCAGGCGGCCAAGCCGCATCGCGACATCGTTGCCGGCGACGAGATCGAGATGACGCGCCCGTTCGGCCGCCGCCAGAAGGTGGTGGTGAAAGAGCTCGCCGAGCACAACCTGCCGAAGGCCGAGGCACGGCTGCTCTACGAAGACCTCACGCCGAAGCCCACTCCCGAAGAAATCGAGTTGCGCCGTCTCGCACGGATGGCGGCGCCGTTCACGCGCCGCGCATCGGCCGGCGTTCCGGATCGCCGCGAACGGCGGACGCTGAGACGAATGAAGGAACGCGGCTGAATCGCGCGGCGCAGCGACGCGATCGGCGGACGCCGCGTCACCAGGAGATCGACGATGAACGGATGGCTGCGGGATCTCCGCTACGCGCTGCGGATGCTGTCGCGAGCGCCGGGGTTCACGACCGTCGCGGTCCTGACGCTCGGTCTCGGCATCGGCGCCAACACGGCCATGTTTGCGGTCGTCAACGCGGTGCTGCTGAAGCCATTGCCGTTCGAACAGGCCGACCGCCTCATGCTCGTGCATCTGCTCGTTCCGGATCGCACTCGCCCGGGTGTGTTCGGCGCCCTGCCCGAATGGTCGTATCCGAAGTACCGCTCCTTTACGGAGATGCAGGAGGTGTTCGAAGACGCGGCATTCTTCTCGGGCCGCGACGTCGACGTCACCGGCGGCGGCGCACCGGAGCGCGTCCGCGGTGAAGTCGTCAGCGACCGCTATCCGGACGTGCTTGGACTCGGCGCGGCGCTGGGACGGACGTTCACGCACGACGAAGCGCATCGGAAGGGTGCTGCACGCGTGGCGATGATCGGCCACGGGCTCTGGCTGCGGCGGTTCGGCGGCGATCCGGCAGTTGTTGGCGGCGGCATCGATCTCAACGGGGCGCGCTACACCATCGTCGGCGTCCTGCCGCGGGGATTCAGGGGACTGACGGGCAATGCCGACGTGTTCGTGCCGCTCGCGGCCATCGAGCCGGCGCAACTCGATCAGGCGCAGTCGCACGCCTACACCGTCGTGGCACGCCGCCGGGCACGCGTGTCGGAAGCGGAAGCGATGGCCGCGGTGCGGCTGCTCGGTCCGCGCATCGACGCGGCGCATCGCGACGCCAACAGCAGCGGCGCGCCGTGGGGCGCCATCGCGGTCTCGCTCAACGCCTCGCGCGCCGACGTCGACATCCGCCGCGCGTCGCTGCTGCTCTTCGGGGCGGTGGCGTTCGTCCTGCTCATTGCCTGTGTGAATCTCACCAACCTTCTCGTCGCGAGAGGACTCGGTCGCGAGCGCGAGGTGGCCGTCCGTCTCGCGCTAGGCGCGAGCCGCGGGCACGTGCTGCGGCAGTTCCTCGCGGAGGGGCTGGTCCTCTCCGTCCTTGCGGCAGCAGCGGGCGTGGGGATCGCCGCGGCCGTGCTGGCCGCGGCTGGCGCGCTGCTGCCCGATCCGGACGTGTTCTTCCGCAGCGCGATCGCGCCAGGCGTGCCGCGGACGGCAGGTGCCGCAGGACTCACCCGCATCGGCGCGGGGGCGATCCATCTCGACCTCGCGGCCATGCTGTTCACATCAGGAGTGGCGCTCGTCACCGTCCTGCTCGTCTCCCTCTTCCCCGCCATCGTCGCGTCGTCATTGCGTCCGATTCACGCGCTCAGGGCCCGCGGCATACGTCCTGGCCGCCGCCTGCGATGGCTGGACGGACGCGCGGTGCTCGTCGCCGCACAGATAGGACTCGCGCTCGTTCTGCTCGCCGGCGCGGGCCTGATGATCAGGAGCGCACGACACCTGCGGGCGATCGATCTCGGCATCAGCCATCGGAATATCGTGACGGTCCGACTGAGTCTCCCTCGCACGACCTACACGAGCCAGACCGGGTCCGCGCTGTTCACGACGCTCCTCGATCGCACCCGTGCCCTGCCCGGCGTCGACTCCGCCGCGCTCGGAACCTGCCCGCCGCTCTCGGGCGGATGCAGCGCGACGATCATGTGGTTTCCGCCCGCCGGGCCGCGGCGCGACGGCCGCGATCCCGTCGTCGGGATCCAGTGGGTGTCGCCGGAGTATTTCTCGACGCTCGGGATTCGCGTCCTGCAGGGACGCACGTTTACCGATCGGGATCGGGAGGGCCAGCCGAAGGTGCTGATCGTGAATGAGGCGGCGGCCCGCGCCATCTGGCCAGACGGCACGCCGCTCGGCAGAAGAGTGGCGATCGGCATGGGCTCGTTCGGAAGTGGCGCCGACGTCGTCGGCGTGGTGGCCGACGTGCGGTATCGCGCGCTCGAGTCCGCGGTGATGCCGGAGGTCTACGCACCACTCGCGCAGTCGTACCAGCCCGGCGCACGGCTGTTCGTGCGCAGCGCGCTCGACGCGAGCCGGGTCGTTGCCGCGGTCACCCGCGAGCTGCACGCGCTCGACGCGAACCTTCCGCTGGGCGAAATCAAGACGATGGACGAGCGCGTGCGTGACGCGATGTGGCGGACGCGGGTGAGCGTGTGGTTGCTCGCGGCATTCGCCGGCCTCGCGCTGCTGTTGACCGCCATCGGCGTCTTCGGCGTCATGGCGCAGGCGGTCGCGCAGCGGACACCCGAAATTGGCGTCCGCATGGCGCTCGGCGCCCAGCCTCGTGACGTCGTCACGCTCGTGCTGCGAAAGGCCGGCCTGGTGATCGCGACGGGCGTTGCCATCGGGGCGGCCGGCGCGCTCGGCCTCACGCGCGTGATGACCTCGCTGCTGTACGGCGTGCAGGCTGGCGATCCCGTGACCTTGATGGCGGCGGCGGCGCTGCTCGCCGGGGTCGCGTTCGCCGCCGGCTACGTTCCCGCGCGCCGCGCCGTTTCAGTGGATCCGGTGACCGCGCTCCGGGCCGAATGAGGCCCGGGCTCTGCCGGGCGTATGCTACAATCAGGAGTTTGTGGCTGGGGCGGATGGCGCCCCCCGCAGGTCAACCGTCAGCTTAGGCATACGATATCTCTGTTTTATGGCTAGTCACGCTTCCGCACTGAAGGCCCATCGCCAGAACATCGTCCGCCGCGAGGCGAACCGTCAGCTCCGCAGCCGGCTGCGCAGCGCGCTCCGGAATATCCGCGCCGCCATCGACGGGGGTACTCCCGCCGACGTGAAAGACGCGCTCCGCAGCACGATCTCGCTGGTCGACAAGATGGCCGGCAAGGGCGTCATTCACCGCAACGCCGCGTCGCGCTACAAGTCGCGCCTCGCCAAGCGGGTCACCAAGAAGACCGCCGCCGCCTAGCGGCGCCCCTTCGCCCCGCACAGCTCGACGACCAGCCGCTCCAGCAGCACACGCGGGTCACCGCCCGAGCTTTTCAGATCGACATCCGTTCGAAAGAGCGCATCCACCGCTGCCGGCACCCGCCGTGGATCGGTGGCCGCCAGCTTCTCGCGCACGAACCACGCGAGCTGGCCGGCAATCTTGTAGGGCACCTCTCCGCCGTCGAGCGCGAGCCCCAGTTGCCGCAGCGCCTCGGCGGTGTTTCCCTGCTGGATCGCGTTGGTCACCGCCCAGTCGTCGTGGGCCGCTTCGGCGCTGACCACTTCCCGCGCATCGGCGGCCGTGATTTTCGCGCGCCCGGCGGCGAACAGGAGCAGCCGTTCGAGATCGCCGCGGAGCCGCGCGATGTCGGTCCCGGCGCGTTCGGCGAGCAGCCGCGCCGCGGCCGGCTCGATCTGCTGTCCGCTTTCGGCGGCGGCGGCCTTCACGAGCGCTTCGCCCTTGCGGACCGCGTTCGGGAGGTCGTAGCCGCGCACTTCCTTGCCGGCTTTCAGCCCCCAGCATTCAACGACCGTCGCGTGCTTGTAGAGCGCCTTGCCGACGCGCCGGGTGCGATCGACATCCGCCGCGGCAATCACCAGCGTCGTTGACGGCTCCGGCCGCTGCACGTACTCGGTGAGGACATCGAGATCGCTCGCCGGTTCCCCGCTATCGCCGTCGTCGGTCTCTTCTTCGGCGGCGCGTCCTCGGCGCTTCGGCTTGAGCAGGCGTTCAGCGCGTACCACCACCACGACGCGGCGATCCGCCATCATCGGCAGCATCCGCGCGGACTCGACGATCGACGCCGCGGTCACGCCCTTGTCTCCCGCATACAGCCGTTCGACGTTGAACGCGCGCAGCTCGTCGTCGACGACCGTCGTCACGTCCGAGGCCAGCCGGGACATCTCCGCGTCGTCATCGCCGACGATGAGATAGACGGGATCGGGCGTGCGGCTCGTAATCGCCTTGCGAACTTGCGATGGGGTGGCGGCGGCCATCACGGCTCCCTATCCGTGTCCATCCGTGTGCGTCCGCGGTGGCTAGAATGCCTCGAGAATGGCGCTGACCACGGCGCGGGCGAATTCGGCCGTGATGCGGTCGAGCGCGTTGACGTCCTGCCCGAAGAAGGCCGTCGGATCGAGCGTGCTGGTGCCGGTCGTGACGTCGAACTCCTCGCGATACTGCATCGAGGGGTTCGACCACAGCACCTTGTTCGCCTTCAGGTCCTTGAACTCGACGTTCGCGGTCAGGGTCAGCACGTAGCGGGTGGCCTGATTCTGATCGTTGAACGCGGCCGGGGAAAGCGTGATCGACGCAATGGTGCCGGACAGCACCGCATCGACGCCGGTCGCATCGGGAACGACGACGTACTTGCCGCGTCCGACGAACTCCGTCTTGACCCGTTCGGTAATGCGCCGCTCGACGTCGAACACCGCCGTCTGGTTCGTGAACTGCGGGATGCCGATGCGGTGGATGTAGGCCGGCAGGAAGGAGCCCCGTCCCGCCAGCGAGTACCCGCATCCCGTCTGCAGCAGGAGCGCCGCGATCACGAGCAGATATCTGGTCATCCGTGCTGCACCACGATGCTGACGAGTCGTCCGTTCGGCGCGACCATGATCTTCTGAACCGCGCGGCCATCCAGATGCGAGCGGACCTGCGCATCGGCGAGCACCATCGTCCGCAGGTCGTCCTCGGGCGTGTCTGCCGGCACCGTGATCCGCGCACGGACCTTGCCGTTGATCTGCACGGGGACCACGATCTCTTCCGCCTTCGCGACCGTCTCGTCGTACTCCGGCCAGCCGGCGGCCGTGATGCCGTCCCGGTGCCCGAGCGATTCCCAGAGCTCCTCCGCCATGTGCGGCGCGAACGGCGACAGCATGCGGACGAGCGCCTCGACCGCTTCCTTGAGCACGGCAATCGTGGCCGGCCGCTCGACGACGCCGACGTTGTCGCTGTCCTCGCTCACCGGCCCGCACCGGGTGTGACTGCAGAACGCGTACAGCTCGTTGACGAGCTCCATCATCGCGGACACCGCGGTGTTCAGGTGCACGCGCGGATCGAGATCGATGGTCACGCGCTTGATCGTCTGATGCGTCTTGCGCCGCAGCGCCCGCTCTTCGTCGTTGAGCGCGACCGCTGACGGGGCCGGGATGCCGTGGCCGCCGATTGTGTCGCACAGCGAGTCGGCAAGGCGCCACACGCGCGCGAGGAACCGGAAACTTCCCTCGAGCCCGGCATCGGTCCACTCGATCTCTTTCTCGGGCGGCGCGACGAACATCACGTAGAGGCGGAGCGCATCGGCCCCGTACTTCTGGATCATGTCGTCGGGATCGACGACGTTCCCCTTGGACTTCGACATGACCTGGCCGCTCTTGAGCACCATGCCCTGCGTCAAAAGGCGGGCGAACGGTTCGCTGAGGTGCGTCATGCCGAGGTCGCGGAACACCCGCGTGAAGAACCGCGAGTAAATCAGGTGCAGGATCGCGTGTTCGACGCCGCCGCTGTAGAAATCGACCGGGCCCCAGTAGCCGACGTGCTCCGGATCGAACGGCAGATCGGCGTTGCGCGGATCGCAGAAGCGGAAGAAGTACCACGATGAATCGACGAACGTGTCCATCGTATCGGTCTCGCGGCGCGCCGGTCCGCCGCATTCGGGACACGTCGTGTTCACGAATTCCGGGATCTGCGCGAGCGGCGAATCGCCGCGGCCCGAGAACGCCGCGATCTTCGGCAGTTCCACCGGCAGCTGGTCGTAGGGGACGCCGACCAGGCCGTGCGTCTCGCAATAGACCACGGGGATGGGGGTTCCCCAATAGCGCTGGCGCGAGATGCCCCAGTCCTTCAGGCGGTACTGCACGGTGCCGTGGCCGATGCCGCGCTGCCGCGCCGCTTCGGTCATGCGGCGGTTGCCTTCTTCCCAGTCGAGGCCGCTGAACTCACCGGAGGCGACCAGCCGTCCGGCGCCCGGCTTCGCCTCGGTCATGGTCTCGGCCGAGAGCGTTTCCCCGTCGGGCTGCACGACGATCGTGATCGGCAGGCCGTACTTCCGCGCGAACTCGAAGTCGCGCTGATCGTGCCCGGGCACGCCCATCACCGCGCCGGTGCCGTACTCCATGAGCACGAAGTTCGCGACCCAGATCGGGACCGGCTCGTTCGTGAACGGGTTGATCGCCCGGCGGCCGGTGTCGAAGCCTTCCTTTTCCACCTCGCCGGTCAGGCGTGCGGAGCGATCCTGGCTCGTGAACTTCGCGACCTTCGCGCGAAACGCCGCCGGGTCCGGCGATTCGCCGGCAAACCGCTGCACCAGCGGATGCTCGGGCGCCAGCACGATGAAGGTCGCGCCGTAGATCGTGTCGATGCGGGTGGTAAACACCTCGATCGCGTCCGATCCCGACGCGCGCTGCTGCGGCGGCGGGAGCGCCCGCCCGGCGTTCGATTCGAGCGCAAACGTCACGCGTGCGCCCTGCGATCGCCCGACCCAGTTGCTCTGCATCGTGAGCACCTTGTCGGGCCACTCGCCGAGCTGGGTCATGTCGTCCAGCAGTTCGTCGGCGTACTGGGTGATCCGGAAGAACCACTGCTCGAGCTCGCGCGTCGTGACCGTCGTGCCGCAGCGCCAGCAGCCGCCGTTGACGACCTGCTCGTTGGCGAGCACGGTGTTGCAGCTCGGACACCAGTTGACGCTGGACCGCTTGCGGTACGCGAGATCGCGCTCCAGCATCTTCAGGAAGATCCACTGGTTCCACTTGTAGTACTCCGGCAGGCACGTCGCGATCTCGCGCTCCCAGGCGTAGCTGATGCCGAGCCGCTGGAGCTGCCCCTTCATGTGGGCGATGTTCTCGAGCGTCCACGTTTCCGGGTGCGTGCCGTTCTTGATCGCGGCATTTTCGGCCGGGAGGCCGAACGCGTCCCAGCCGAACGGATGGAGGACGTTGAAGCCGCGCATCCGCTTCATGCGCGCGACGACGTCGCCGATCATGTAGTTGCGGACGTGCCCGACGTGCGCGTGTCCGGACGGATACGCGAACATCTCGAGGCAATAGAACTTCGGCTTGCCGGGATCCTCCGTGACCTCGAACGCGCGCCCGCTGCGCCAGCGCTCCTGCCACTTCTGCTCGATCGACTGCGGCCTGTACTCGGGCACGATCCTTAAATTATAGCGTCAGAACAGCGCGACCGTGGCGTCCAGGCAGCCGCCGAGCGCGTCGAGGTCGTAGCCTCCTTCGGTGACCAGCGCGATCGGGCAGTGACGGTCGGCGACCTCCTTCAGGCGCGCGACGATGGCCGCGTATCCGGCGGTCGAGACGCGCATCGACGCCAGCGGATCGTCGGCATGCGCGTCGTAGCCGGCGGAGACGAGCAGCAGCTGCGGCGCGTACTCGTCGAGCCGGCGCGCGATCGTCTGATAGGCGGCGTCGTACACCGCGTCGGTGGCGCCCGCGGCGAGCGGAACATTCATCGTGTAGCCCTGGCCGGCGCCCGTCCCGGTTTCGTCCGCGGCGCCGGTGCCGGGATAGAACGGGAACTGATGGGTGGACACGTAGAGCACGCGCGGCTCGTCGTAGAAGATCCACTGCGTGCCATTGCCGTGGTGCACGTCGATGTCGACGATGGCGACGCGCGATACGCCGCGCGCGACTGCCGCCGCGGCGGCGACGGCGACGTTGTTGAACAGGCAGAATCCCATCGCCCGGTCGCGTTCGGCATGATGGCCGGGCGGCCGCACCAGCGCGAACGCCGTCTCGCTGGTGTCGAGCGCGTGTTCGGCCGCCTGCACCGCGGCGCCCGCCGCGAGCAGCGCGATCTCGTACGACTCGGGCGACGTGAACGTGTCGGGGTCGAGCATCGCCGCGCGTCCGGCGGTCGACCGGATCATCGCGAGATAGGCGTCCTGGTGCACGCGCGCCAGTTCGTCGTGCGTTGCCGCACGCGGCTCGGCGACGCGCACGCCGCGCGCCGACCAGCGGGCGGCGGCTTCGGTGAACACGCGCGCGCGTTCGGGACGCTCGGGATGTCCGGGTGGCGTTGTGTGCTCTTCGAAACGGGATGAACTCAGCAGCAGCATCGGCGAACTCGCGTCTTCAGCCACCACGGTGCGGGGCGACTCGACACGT
>JABFWM010000421.1 GCA_013362195.1 Acidobacteriota bacterium | reverse complement strand
TCGGCGAGACCTCGGCGGCGCTGCAGGTGAAGCTGCTGCGCGTACTGCAGGAACGCGAGGTGCGGCCGGTGGGCGCCAGCCGGATCGTGAAGGTCGACGTCCGCGTCGTGGCCGCGACCAACGTCGACCTGGAGCGCGAGGTCTCGCAGCAGCGCTTCCGGCAGGACCTGTTCTATCGGCTGAGCGTCATCGTCATCCGCGTGCCGGCGCTGCGCGATCGGCGTGAGGACATTCCGCTGCTGATCGAAACGTTCCTCGCGAGCGCGTGCGGCCGCGCCGGCCGGCGTGTCGAGCTGACGCCGGCGGCGGTGGCGGCGCTCACCGCGTACCGGTGGCCGGGGAATGTACGCGAGCTGGAGAACACGATCGAGCGCCTGGTCGTGTTCAGCCGCGGATCGATCATCGACCTTGCCGACCTCCCCTTCAAGGCCGCGGGCCCCGACCTCCACGAGCGGCTCTTCGCGGACCTGCCGTCGCTCGACGAAGTGGAACGGCGCTATCTTCTGCACGTCATCGAACAGGTCGGCGGCAATCGCACCCGCGCCGCCGAGGTCCTCGGGATCGACCGGCGGACGCTCTATCGCATGGCCGAGCGGTTCGGGATCGATCTGAGTGAAGAGCGATCGGTGTAGTGAACCGCGGGGGCGGCCGTGCGTGAGGAAGCGCGCGGCAGGTGCGGTCAGCGGTCCTGTTTTTCCTTGATGATCTTGTTGGCCGCTTTCGTCAGCACCTTGAAGCGGCGCTTCTGCTCCAGCTGCGCACGCTGATCCTGCTGCGTCGCCTGGTACGCCTGTTCCTGCTGCAGCTTCCGGTAGCTCTCGAGCCGCCCCCGATCGAGTGCGCCGCTCTCGACGGCGGCGAGGACGGCGCAGCCCGGCTCCTCGGCGTGGCGGCAATCGCGGAACCGGCACGACCCGGCCAGCGCCTCCACGTCGCCGAACGCACCCGCGAGCGCTTCGCCGGTGTCCCACAACTGCAGCTCGCGCATCCCCGGCGTATCGATCAGGATCCCGTCGTGCCCGAGCAGAATCAGCTGCCGGTTGGTGCTCGTGTGCCGGCCGCGGCTGTCGTTCTCGCGCACCTCGCGCGTCCGCAGCCGCTCCTCTCCGATGAGCGCGTTCGCCAGCGACGACTTGCCCACGCCTGACGATCCAAGGAGCGCGGCGGTGCGGCCGCGGCCGAGATGCGCGCGCATCGCGGCGGCGGACCCGGGCCGCTTCGCCGACACCGTCACGATCGGCGCGCCCTGCGCAATCGGCGTCACGTCATCGACGAACGGCTGCACATCGTCCACGAGATCCACTTTGTTGAGCACGATGACCGGCGAGGCGCCGCTGTTCCAGGCGGTCAGGACGTAGCGCTCGATGCGGCGCGGATTGAAATCGTGATCGAGGCCCGAGATGAGAAACACGACGTCGACATTGGCGGCGACCACCTGTTCCTCGGTCGGATCGCCGGCCGCGCGCCGCGAGAACCGCGAGACGCGCGGGAGGATCGCCTGAATCCTGGCATCGCCGCCGGTCGCGTGCGCGTCGATCGCCACCCAGTCGCCGACGGCCGGGAAATCCGCCCGCCCGCCGGCCGCGTGGCGCAAGCGTCCGGCCACACGCGCAAGGCGTTCCCCGTCGGGTGTCAGGACGCGGTAGATGTGGGTGTGCTCAAGGCTGACGCGCGCAGGCGTCAATCCGGCCGCCCGATGCGGCTCGAATGCTGCCTCGAACCGCGGCGACCACCCCAAATCGTCAAGGGTGAACGACATAGTCACACCTGAGGGTTTCGCAGGATCGCCGACGCGATCGCGGAGTCATCATACGGGAACGGGATGGACGATCAAGAACGGGGCTCGGGATCAGCGATGAGGGATCAGGAACGAGGGATTCCCTGGGCGAGCTTGCACCAGCAGCGCAGCACCTCGGCGACGCTCCAGGCCTGCGCGACGCAGCCGCGCGGCAGGAACGGCGGCTCGGCGTCGAAGATCTCGCTGATCGATCCCACGCACGCTTCGTTCAGGTGCTGCTCGAAGCCATTGAGGAGCCGGCGGGCGGCCGCACGATCCTCGTCGTGCACTTTGAGCCACGCGTCGATGAAAGGCCCGATCAGCCACGCCCAGACCGTGCCCTGGTGGTACGCCGCGTCGCGCGAGCGCAGGTCGCCGTAGTAGCGGGCCTTGTAGTCGGCACTCTCCCGCGCGAGCGATCGGAGGCCGACCGGTGTCAGCAGTCGATCGCGGACGACGTCGAGCACTCGCGGCCAACGGGTGCGATCGAGCACCGGATGCGGCAGCGAAATCGCGAACACCTGGTTCGGCCGGCACGAAGGATCGCTTCCCTGCGGCCCGTCGATGACGTCGTAGAGATACTGCCCCTCCTCGTACCAGAAGCGCTTGTTGAACGACTCGCGGGTCTGCTGCGCGTGTGCGGCGATGTCCAGTCCCTCGCCGCCGCCAAAGCGCCGCGTCCACGTATCGAGCAGGCAGAGCGCGTTGTACCAGAGCGCGTTCAGTTCGACCGCCTTGCCGCGGCGCGGCGTCACGACCCAGTCGCCGACCTTCGCGTCCATCCACGTGAGCTGATAGCCCTCGGCGCCCTGCGCGAGCAGCCCGTCCGCCGGATCGACGTGAATGCCGAAACGCGTGCCGCCGAGATGGTGCCGGGCGATGTCGAGGAAGACGGGGAGCAGCGTGCGCAGCGTGTCTTCGTCCCGCGTGACCTGCGTATATCGCTCCATCGCGTGGAAGAACCACAGCGACGCGTCGGCGGTGTGATAGAGCCCTTCCCTGTCGCCCTCGGGGACCATGTTCGGGATCAGCCCGTCGCGAACGTATTGCCCGAAGGTCCGAAGGATGTAGCCGGCCTCGCGGAACCGGTGCGTGGCCAGGGTCAGCCCCTCGAGGCTGATCATCGTGTCGCGGCCCCAGTCGGTGAACCAGTGGTAGCCGGCGATGACGGTGCGCACTTCGTCACCCGCGGCGCGCGCCCGCGCCGCTTCCTCGATCCGTCCCGCCGGACGGATGATGAACTGATCGGCCGCGAGCACCAGCTCGCCGGCGAACGAATCGTCTTCGCTGACGCCTGAAATCGCGAGCAGCCGCTGCCGGCGCTCGTGCTCCGCCAGCGCCGCCGACGGAGGCGGAAGCGCATGGATGGTGTCCCACGATTCGGTCGAGGCAATCAGCGTCACCTCTTCGCCGGCCCTGGCATCGGCGCGGAAATATCCGGGACTCCACAGCGGGCCGAATCCCTGGTACCCGCGGCTCTCCTCCATGTGATACGGGATCCGGCTCATCCCCTTCTCGTCGAGCGTGAGCGCGGCGCATGCCCCTTTCAACATCATCCGAAGCACCGGCAGTCCGGAATCGGCGGACACTTCGTACCGGTTGCCCGTCGCGGACACCATGTATTCCTTTGCCGGCGACTCGTTGACGGCCGCCTCGTGCGGACGGAAGTGCACCGACGGCCGCAGCACGAAGCGGATCGTGCCTTCTCCTTCGACCACGCGATAGGTGACGTGCGACGTGTTCTGCGCGTAGGGCATCAGCACGCGCTTTTCGATCGTGAAGCCGTTGACGCGATACACCCAGACGGGCAGGCCCCGCTCGAGGCGGAACTCGGTGAGATGCTCCGCGCGATCGCTGGTGTTGGAGCCCGCCACTTCGTCTTCGTCGCCGAGCCAGATGACCTGTCGGTCCGGCAGGCGCACGCGCTCGAGCAGGTGGTTCAGCATCACGAAGCGGCCAAGCGGCGCCGGCAGCGCGGCGATGAGCAGCCCGTGATAGCGACGCGTCATCGCCCCGGCGACAGTGCCTGCGGCGTACCCGCCCAACCCGTTCGTCACGAGCCACTCGCGGCGCGGCGGCCGTTCGCCCGCTTCCGCGGCTTCGTCCTCGCGATCCCGTGGACGGTCGATTGTTCGCACCAACTCACGCATCGCACGCCTCGGGCCGGTCCTGGCGCGGCTCCGGAACGAAGAGCAGCGCGCATCCGGCCGGTATCATCCACATTCCATCGACGTCGATCGCCGGCGTGCCCTGACCGCCGTACTCCGGGGCCTCGCTGCTCCAGATCAGGCGCCACCGCATCTCGTACGGCGGCGCGATCAGCGGCTCTCGCGCGGGCGTGAAGTCGAGATCGCAATCGAGATTGAACACGAGCAGGCGATCGCCGTGCTCGGCGTTCACGTACCGGAGCAGGAACGCACCCGGTCCCAGAACGGCGCCCTCGGGACGCTGCCGGCCCGCACGCGAGAGCACCGGATCCCGATGCCGCAACGCCAGCAGATCGCCGTGCAGCGCGTACGCCTGGGCGTGCCGCTCGCGTTCGCCGAAATCGAGCTTGCACTGTTCGAACGTCGCCGCCGCGGTCGGCGGCGGCAGCGCCCGCTGCACCGACGCGTCCTTGACGCTCGGGAACTGCGACAGGAATTGGCGGCGCCCGACCGTCACCGACGCGGACAGCTCCGGATTGTGATCCGCGAAGTAGAGGAACGGGCGCGACGACGAGAATTCCTGCCCCTGAAACAGCATCGGCGTCGCCGGTCCGAGCAGCATCCAGGCGGTCACGGCGCGGAACCGCGACGGTGACGCGCGCTGGTGGAGCCGCCGCCCGAACGCCGAGTTCGCAATCTGATCGTGGTTCTCGAGATAGGTCACGAAGGCACGCGGCAGGAGATCGAGCGCCGGCGTGCCACGCCGCTTCTTCTGCCAGGAGTAGTACTGTCCCTGATAGAGGTAGCCGAACCGCGCGCACGATACCAGCTCCGGGGCGCTTCCCTGGTAATCGCGGTAATACGCCTCGCGACGCCCGGTC
>JABFWM010000140.1 GCA_013362195.1 Acidobacteriota bacterium | reverse complement strand
TTCATCTACGGCGGTGTGGGGCTTGGCAAGACGCACCTCATGCACGCGATCGGGCACTACGTCGTGACCCATCTGAAGAACCTGAAACTCACCTACATCTCGTCCGAGCGGTTCATGAACGAGATGATCAACGCCGTCCGCTACGATCGCGTGCTCGACTTCCGCGAACGCTACCGCAGCGTCGACGTCCTGCTCGTGGACGACATTCAGTTCCTCGCCGGCAAGGAAGGGACGCAGACCGAGTTCTTCCACACGTTCAACGCGCTGTACGACTCGCAGAAGCAGATCGTCATCAGCAGCGATTGTCCGCCGCACGAGATCCCGCAGCTCGAGGAGCGCCTGCGTTCGCGTTTCGAGTGGGGCCTCATCGCCGACATCCAGTCGCCGGATCTCGAGACCAAGGTCGCGATCCTCAAGAAGAAGGCCGAAACCGAAGGGATTCCGCTTCCCGACAACGTCGCCATCTTCATTGCCGGAAAGATCAAGTCGAACATCCGCGAGCTCGAGGGTTCGCTGATCCGGTTGATTGCCTACGCATCGCTGACCGGCCGTGAAATCTCTCTGTCGCTCGCCCAGGACGTCCTGCGGAACGTGCTGCAGAACGACGAACGCGCGATCACGATCGAGATCGTCCAGAAGGCGGTGGCGGACCACTATTCGCTGAAGCTGGTCGACCTCAAATCGAAGAACAACTCCAAGTCGGTGGCCATGCCGCGCCAGATTGCGATGTATCTGTGCAAGGCGCTGACGAGCGCGTCACTCCCCGAGATCGGCAAGAGCTTCGGCGGCAAGCACCATTCGACCGTCATCCACTCCATCCGGAAGATCGAGGACCTCCGTCAGCGGGACGGAGATTACAACACGCTTATCAACAGCCTGATGGAGTCGTTCCGCTGAGGACGACGGGGTTTTCCACAGGAGGTCCACCGGCCGCCTTGTGCATGCGCCGTGCGCCTGCCGAGGGCGCGCCGCGATGCACAGCGGGCGGCACGAAAATGCGCCGCCAACGCGACGGTTTGTCCACAGCGTAAATACCGGATTTTCAAGGACTAACGGGGAGAAATTCGCTTTTCAACAAGACCTCTTTCTTGTTATAATTCTTTGTTTCTGATTTCTCTCTCCTTCTACTGAGATCACATATGGAACTGGTCGTCCGAAAGACCGATCTGCTGCGCGAACTGCAGCTCTTCCAGGGCATCGTCGAACGGAAGAACACGATCCCGATTCTCGCCAACGTGCTGCTCGAGGCCAACGGCGAGGAAGTGAAGATGCTCGCGACGGATCTGGAGGTCGGCCTTCGGAGCCGGTGCACGGCGAGTGTCTCGAAGGGGGGCTCGCTCACGCTGCCGGCCAAGAAGCTGTACGAAATCATCAAGGCGCTGCCGGAAACGGATATCCGTATCGAGGAAGACAAAGGCGGCGTGAAGGTGGCCGCGGACCGGTTCGACTCGCGCATGCAGACCTTGCCGCGCGAGGACTTCCCGACGCTGCCCGACGCCGCGGGCAGCTTCACGGTGACGCTGCCGCGCGACGTGCTGCGCCAGATGGTTTCGAAGACCCAGTTCGCCATTACGGGCGAAGACACGCGCTATTTCCTGAACGGCGCGCTCTTCATCCAGCGTCCCGAGTCCTTCGGGCTCGTCTCGACCGACGGGCACCGGCTGGCGCTGATCACGGTGCCGCGCGACAAGGCGAAGAGCAAGAGCCCGTCGGCCGAAGAGGAGCGCGTGATTCTGCCGCGCAAGACGCTCCTCGAGCTCGGCCGCCTGCTCGCGGAAACCGAAGGAGACATCCATTACGAGCGCGGCGAGAACCACCTGTTCTTCGAGCTTGGCGGGCGGCTGCTCATCTCCCGGATGATCGACGGCCAGTTCCCCGCCTTCGAACGCGTGATCCCGAAGGGGAACGACAAGCGCGTCGAGTTCGATCGCGATCGCCTGACCAGTGCGGTCAAGCGGGTGGCGCTGCTCTCCAACGAGCGTTCGCGCGCGGTGAAGTTTCAGATCGACAAAGGCAAGGTGGAGATCGCCTCCAGCAGCCCCGAGTTCGGCGAAGCCAAGGAAATGCTGATGGTCGACTATGCGGCCGCGCCGGTCACGATCTGCTTCAACGCGCAGTACGTCCTCGACTTCCTCGGCGTGGTCGAAACCGACACGGTCTCACTCGAGTTCAAGGACGAGATGAGCCAGGCGGTCCTCAAGCCCGTGGGCGCAGAGGGCTACGACTACACGTACGTGATCATGCCGATGAGAATCTGACCCCATTTCTGAATGCCTGAACTGAACGAAGAGCAACAGCCGCAGCGCCCGACAGACGAATCCCTCCAGCGGACCCCGCACGAGACGCCGACCGCGGGCTTGGGCAATGGCAACGGGACCGGCGCCGACGATTACGGCGCCGACAAGATCAAGGTCCTCGAAGGGCTGGAGGCCGTTCGCAAGCGTCCGGCCATGTACATCGGCTCGACGGGTGCGCCCGGACTGCACCACCTCGTCTACGAGATCGTCGACAACTCGATCGACGAGGCGCTGGCCGGATACTGCGATCAGGTCAACGTCACGATCCACATCGACAGCTCCGTCACGGTCATCGACAACGGCCGCGGCATTCCGGTGGATCGCCACGCGAGCGGCCGGTCCGCCGCCGAAGTCGTCCTGACGGTGCTGCACGCCGGCGGCAAGTTCGACAACGACAGCTACAAAGTCTCGGGCGGCCTGCACGGCGTCGGCGTCTCGGTCGTCAACGCGTTGTCCGAGACGCTGGAGCTCGAGATCTGGCGCAACGGGCAGGTCCACAGGCAGACCTACGAACGGGGCAATCCCACCGGCGATCTCGAAGTCACCGGCACGACCAAGAAGCGCGGCACCAAGGTGACGTTCAAGCCGGATTCGCAGATCTTCGAGATCACCGAGTTCAGCTTCGACACGCTCGCGCAGCGGCTGCGCGAGCTCGCGTTCCTGAACGGCGGCGTCACGATCACGATCGACGACGAGCGCGACGGCAAGGGGCACAAGTTCCTGTACGAAGGCGGCATCGTGTCGTTCGTGCAGTACCTGAACCAGAACAAGTCGCCGGTCAACGACAAGCCGATCTACATGCGCGGCGAGAAGGACGGTATCGATGCCGAGATCGCGCTGCAGTGGAACGACGGCTACGCCGAAACGCTCTACTCGTTCGCGAACAACATCAACACGCACGAGGGGGGCACGCACCTCTCGGGGTTCCGCGCCGCGCTGACGCGCACCATCAACTCTTACGCGGGCAGGAACAACCTCACCAAGGATCTCAAGGACGCGACGATCAGCGGCGACGACATCCGCGAAGGACTGACCGCGGTCATCAGCGTCAAGATTCCGCGGCCGCAGTTCGAGGGCCAGACCAAGACGAAGCTCGGCAACACCGAGGTCAAGGGCATCGTCGAGGCCATCGTGAACGACAAGCTGGGCGCGTTCCTCGAGGAGAACCCGAACGTCGCCAAGCGCGTGATCGCGAAGGCGGTCGATGCGGCGCGCGCGCGCGAGGCCGCCCGCAAGGCGCGCGATCTCGTCCGCCGCAAGGGGGCGCTGGACAGCAGCGCCCTGCCCGGCAAGCTCGCAGACTGCCAGGAGCGCGATCCCGCGCAGAGCGAGATCTACATCGTCGAAGGCGAGTCGGCCGGCGGCTCCGCGAAGCAGGGCCGCGATCGCCGCTTCCAGGCGATCCTGCCGATCAAGGGCAAGATCCTCAACGTCGAGAAGGCGCGCTTCGACAAGATGCTGAGCAGCGACGAGATCAAGACGATGATTGCGGCGCTCGGCACCGGCATCGGCGCCGAGGACTTCGATCCGTCGAAGCTCCGCTACCACCGCATCATCATCATGACCGACGCGGACGTCGACGGTTCGCACATCCGCACGCTGCTGCTGACGTTCTTTTATCGCCAGATGCGGGCGCTCGTCGACTCGGGCTACGTCTACATCGCGCAGCCGCCGCTCTTCCGTGCCAAGCGCGGCCGCACCGAGCACTTCATTCGCGACGAGCGCGAAATGGAGAGCTGGTTGATCCGCCGCGCCGTCGAATCGCGCCTCGTCGTGCTGCCCGACGGCGGCGAAATCTCGGGCGCCGAGCTCGAACGCACGCTCGAGCGGCTCGGCCAGTTCCGCAAGTACCTGCAGGTCGTCGAGCGGCGCGGGCCCACCCGCGACGTGATCATGGCGCTGCTGGACCGCGGCTTGCCCCGCATCGACAAGAGCTTCTTCACCGGCCGCGAGCAGATCCAGGCGTTCGCGGATTCGTTGAACGGCCCGACGCGCTCCGCGAGCGTCCATCCCGACGAAGAGCACCAGGCCTTCAGCATCGTCATCGAAGACCGCAGCAGCGGGTATCCGCGGCACCATCGCGTCGACACCGACTTCGTCTCGACGAGCGAGTTCCGCACGCTGTCCCAGAGCTATCAGGACGTCAAGGGCGTGCGCGGGCCGATGATCGTCAGGACGGTGGGTGCTGCGGACGCCGAGGAGCTGCCGGCCGACGACGCGTCACAGGCGGCGGCGAACGAGACGGCGATCGGCGGCGCGCCGCTCGACGCCGCCACGAAGCTCGCGGCCGAACCCAAGGTGCCGGACGCCAGCTCGCTGCCCGCCGCGGTGAAGGCGGCGGCGAAGGGCAAGGACTCGGAAGTGCGGGTGGAATCGCTCGACGACCTCGTCGAGTTCTTCACCGCCGCCGGCAAGAAGGGCGTCGCGAACAACCGCTACAAGGGCCTTGGCGAGATGAACCCGGACACGCTCTGGGAAACCACGATGGATCCGGCCAAGCGGACGCTGCTGCAGG
>JABFWM010000652.1 GCA_013362195.1 Acidobacteriota bacterium | reverse complement strand
GGATACACGGGGCGGCACACGTTCTGGCCCCACGTGACGAGATACAGGTTGATCACCGGCCACCAGCGGCGCGGCGTGGCCTTGTAGAGCGCCTGCTCGGTTTCCTCCGGCGTCCGCGTGTGCGCCCAGCCCAGACGATTGGCGATCCGGTGCACGTGCGTGTCGACGCAGATGTTGTCCTGGCTGCTGTGCGCGAGGATCAGCACCAGGTTGGCCGTCTTCCGGCCGACGCCCGGCAGCGTCAGCAGCTCCTCCATCGTCGACGGGACCCGGCCGCCGAAGCGCGTGACGATCTGCTCGCACGCCTGCTTCACGTGCACCGCCTTGTTGCGGTAGAAGCTGACGGGATAGATCAGCTCCTGAATGCGCGCGACGTCGAGCGCCGCCATCGAGCGCGGTGTCCGCGCGACGCGAAACAGGCGCGTCGATGCGGCATGCGTGACCGGATCCCGCGTCTGCGCCGAGAGCATCGTCGCGATGAGGACCTGAAACGGATCTTCCTGCTGGTCTTTCGCGATCTTCTCGACCGCCGGTTCGTCCAGGCCGTCGATCGCCCGGGCGAGCCGGCGCATGACGAGCGATACGGGCGCCTTTCGGGACGGCCCCCGCGCGCCTCGCACCTCGGTCATCGCTACCGTACGGGCGTGAGCGGCTCGTTGCCGGCGAGCACGGCGAGGACATTGCGCGCGGCGAGCTCGATCATCGCGGTGCGCGTCTCGCGCGTGGCGCTGCCCAGGTGCGGCGCCAGCACGACGTTGTCGAACTGCAGCAGGCCGGGATGGACGTGCGGTTCCTTCTCGTACACGTCGAGCGCGGCGCCGGCAATCAGCCGTTCGCCCAGGGCCCAGACCAGCGCCTCTTCGTCCACCACCGGACCGCGCGCCAGGTTCACGAGGAGTGCCGTCCGCTTCATGCGCGCGAGCGCGCGCCTGTCGATCAGGTGACGCGTGTCCGGCGTCAACGGCGTGTGCAGCGAGATGACGTCCGACGAAATCAGCAGCTCGTCGACCGACATCGCCCGCGGATCTCCCGCCGTGGACTTGCGCTTCGCGAACACCGCCTTCATGCCGAACACGGGCGCCTTCGACGCGACCGCGCGGCCGATCCGTCCGGCGCCAATGATGCCGAGCTGCTTGCCGCGCAGTTCCGTGCCGAGCATGAAGTCGAGCGCCCAGCCCGTCCAGGCGCCGGCGCGAATGAGTCGATCGCCTTCGGCCACGCGCCGCGCCACGGCGAGGATCAGCGCCCACGTGAATTCCGCGGTCGCTTCCGTGAGCACGTCCGGCGTGTTCGTAACGACGACGCCGCGCTGGCGCGCGGCGGGCACGTCGATGTTGTCGTAGCCGACGGCGATGTTCGCGACGATCTTCAGCGCCGGCGCGGCGTCGAGCAGATCGCCGTCGACGCGGTCGGTCGCGACGGCAATCAGGCCGTCCTTGTCGGCGACACGCCGCTTGAAGTCCTCGCGCGAGAGCGGTGCATCATCGGTGCAGACGTCGACGGTGTGATCGGCCGCGACCAGGTTCAGCACCGACGAGGGAATGCGACGGGTGATGAGAACGCGGGCCATCGACTGGCGTCAGTGCCCGTGGCTCTGGCAATAGCCGCAGTGATTGCACTGCACGGCGGGCTCGATGAGGCACGGCCCGTCGGTCTCGGGCAGCCCGCCGTACCGGTAATGGCTGGCGTGCCGCGCGAACGGCAGCGGCCGCGGCGGTGCGATCACATCGTCCGGCGGGAGCGGTGCGCCGGACTGGATGCGGGCAATCGCGTCACGCACGAGCGCGCGCAGTGCGTCCTCGTTCATCCCTGGACCTCCACCTGGTCGACGATGCCGATGATGGCGGCGTCCACGGCCGCCGCCTTGCGCCCGAGCGCCTGGCCCGCCGCCTTGCCTTCGATGACGACCAGCACTTTTTCCCCCACGCCCGCGCCGACGCCATCGATCGCCAGCAGCGTCGTCCCGCGCGGCTGATCGTCCAGCGCCAGCGGCTGCACGAGCAGGAGCTTGGCGCCTTCGAGCTTCCTGTTCTTCTGCGTCGCGACCACCGTGCCGACCACCCGCGCGATCTGCACCGCCTACTCCGTCGTCCAGTGATCGACGATGCCGACGATGGTGGCGTCGGTGGGCGGCTCGGCGGGATAGAACGGGAAGGCGGCTTCGCGGCCGCGGACGAAGAAGACGTGCTCGCCGACGCCGGCGCCGACCGAATCGAGCGCGACGAGGGCGCGGCCGGTGCTCTCACCCGACGCGGCGATCGGCTGCACGACGAGCAGCTTCAGGCCGGTCAGGTGCTCGTCCTTCATCGTCGACACGACTTCGCCCAGCACGCGCGCGAGCTGCATGTCAGTCCTTCACTTCCACCGTGTCGACAATGCCGACGATCGCGGCGTCCACCGGACAGTCTTTCATGCCGGATGCCATCCGCGCGGAGCTGCCGCTGACGATGAGCACGGTTTCGCCGAAGCCGGCATCGACCGTGTCGACGGCGACGAGGTAGTTGCCGTCAGCCTTGCCGCTCGGATCGACGGGCCGGGCCACGAGCAGCTTGGTGCTGACGAGCCGCTCGTCCTTGCGCGTGGCAACGACGGTCCCGACAACTCTGGCGAGGATCATGAGAAAGGGAGGTCGATTGTTCGCGGCGCACCGCCGGCCGGCGCGTGACGTCGAGCCGGGCGGATGCGCGGGTTATTTGCTCGCGCCGGTCGCCTTGCCGATCGGCAGGGTGTCTTCGAGATTGGCGTGGGGCCGCGGGATGACGTGCACCGACACGAGCTCGCCGACCCGGCGCGCGGCCGCGGCGCCGGCATCGGTTGCGGCTATCACGGCCGCGACGTCGCCGCGCACGATCGCCGTCACGTACCCGGCGCCAATCTTCTCCCACCCGACCAGCGTCACCTTGGCGGCCTTGACCATCGCGTCGGCCGCCTCAATCATCGCGACCAGGCCCTTGGTCTCGACCATCCCGAGCGCCTCACCCATTGACGTCTCCTTCTGGCTGTCGGCTGTCAGCTGTCAGCTGTCAGCTATCAGCTATCAGCTATCAGCTATCAGCTGACAGCGGCAGCGGTCATTTCAGTTCACGGACCGCGGCCTCAATCAGCGCTGACAGTTCGCGGTATGTTAGCCGAATTTCGCCGTCGCCACCTACTCCGCCGAGTCCGGCGCGGTAATCCGGAATCAGGCGCTCGCCGTTGCCCTCCGGTGCGAACACCGTCTGGCACGCGACCTGATCGACGGCGGCGTGCGCCGCCGGGTCGGGACAGATTGGCGCCGGCGACGCGATGCCGTAGCGGCCGCGGAGGCCCTGCAGCCGTTCCACTTCCTGACGCGAGAGCAGCCGCTCGCCGCCGAGCATCCGCGCGACGAAGCTGATTTTCGCGAAGTGCTCGATCGTCTCCATCTTGTAATACGCCGAGAACAGGTCCGCGCCGACGGTGAGCGCGCCGTGATTGGCCAGCAGCATGCCGTCGTGGGCCTTGATGTAGCGGCGCACCGCATCGGGCAGTTCCTTCGTCGACGGGGTCGCATAGTCCGCAATCGGGACGCTCCCGAGCGTGGTGACGACCTCCGCGAGCACGGCGCGATCGAGCGGAATGCCGGCGACGGCGAACCCGGTGGCGATCGGCGGGTGCGCGTGCACGACGGCCTGCGCATCGGCACGCTGCCGGTAGACCTCGAGGTGCATCTGCATCTCGGACGAGGGGTTGCGATCGCCGGCGAGCTTCTTTCCCTCGAGATCCGTGATGCACATCATGTGCGGATCCATGAATCCCTTGCACACGCTCGCGGGCGTCATCAGCAGACGTCCGCCGTCGAGGCGCACGCTGATGTTGCCGTCGTTCGACGCGGTGTAGCCGCGGGCGTAGAGGCGGCGGCCCACTTCGACGATGTCGGCGCGGAGCGTCCGCTCGTCGGCGGGAGTCATCGCGGGGTCACCGGCTGGTCCATTTCTGGCGGCAGCGTTCCGAGCAGAAGAACTGCACGTCGCGGCCCGAGCCGGCCGTCAGCGCGCGCGAGGGGACGACGTAGGTGCCGCACACCGGATCGCGTACGAGCGGCATGGCCGTCGGCGACTTCCGGTCCGCGCCGCTGAGGCCTTCGGCGATGCCGTACACCAGGCGCCAGAGCGCTCGCGCCACCAGATAGATGAGGACCAGGAAGACGAGGACGCGAAGCATGTCACCGCCCCGTGCCGCTTCCGGAGTCGACGCCCTGGTGTGCCGAGCGGATGCCGTCGAGCGCCTGTTTCGCGCGCACCGCTTCCTCGGAGCGGGGCGCCACCTGCAGGACGCGCTCCCACGATTGCTGCGCGCCGCTCAAATCCTGCCTGCCAAACGCACGCACGATGCCTTGATTGAGCAGCGTCTTCGCGTGCGCCGGATCGATCTTGAGGGAGTAGTCGAACTGCTCGAGCGCGCGATCCGGCTGGTTCATGTAGTAGTAGGCGATGCCCAGATCGGTGCTCGCGTTCACGTCTTTCGGGTTCACCTTGAGCGCGTTCTGGTACCACTCGACCGCTTCGGGAAACCGCTCGGCATCGAAGTACATGTTGCCGAGCTGCACGCGGACGGCGGCGTCGCGAGGATTCTGCTGCGCCGTCGACTTCAACGCGGCGGCACGCGATTCGTCGAGCGGCGGCGGCGCGGACTGCGCCGTCCCGGAGCTCGCGGCCGCGGGTGCCTGTGCCGCTGCCGGCGGCGCGGCGCCGCTGCCCTGCTGACTGCCGATGATCCAGCCGACGAGCAGGCCGAAGAACATGCCGGCGATTCCGAGTGCGATGGCGTCTTTGGACAAACAGCGTCGATTATAGCAACGTGCGGATGCCGGATTCCCGATGCGGGTTCAGGGTTCGACGCGGCAGGCGGCGAGATAGTCCCGCACCGCGCGATCGAGACCGACGTAGAGCGCGTGGCTGATCAGCGCGTGCCCGATCGACACTTCGTCGAGATGGGGCAGCATCCGGAACAGGACGAGATTGTCGAGATCGAGATCGTGGCCGGCGTTGATGCCCAGGCCGAGCGCGTGCGCGAGGTTCGCCGCTTCGACGTAACCGCGGAAGCTCCGGTCGGCGGCCGCTTCGCTCTCCTTGAATGCGTGCGCGAACGGCTCGGTGTAGAGCTCGATGCGCAGGGCGCCGAGCGACGCCGCCCATCTGACGGCCTCGGGGTCCGGATCGACGAACATGCTGACGCGGGTGCCGCGCTGCTGCAGGTCGGCCACCAGCGCCCGCAGCTCGTCGATCGGGGTGTCGGGCGGCCATCCGGCCTGGCTGGTGATCTCCCCGGGACGGACCGGCACCAGCGTGCACTGGTGCGGCCGGACGTCGCGGACCATCGCGACGAGATCGGGCCGCGGATCCCCTTCGATGTTGAACTCGACCTCGCGGCGCGAGGGCGCCAGAAACGAGGCGATCGCCGTCACGTCGAGCGGCGTGATGTGGCGCGCGTCGGCGCGTGGATGGACGGTGATGCCGCGGGCGCCGGCCGCGACCGAGACGCGGACGGCGTCAACCACCGAGGGAATCGCGCCGCCGCGCGAATTGCGCAGGGTCGCGACCTTGTTGACGTTGACGCTGAGGCGAGGGCCCGCCGCCATCATCCCAGGTGCTGCTTGACGCTGTCGGCGATCTCGCGCGCCCAGCCCTGGATCTCGTGCTGGTCGCGTCCTTCGATCATCACGCGGAGCAGCGGCTCCGTCCCGGAGTAGCGGACGAGCAGGCGCCCCTGTCCGGCCAGCTGCTGCTCGACGCGATCCATGGCCGCCGCGATCGCCGGCACGCCGCGGAGATCCCTCTTCTCGCGCACGCGCACGTTCACGAGCACCTGCGGGTAGGTCACGAGCTGCGACGCCAGGTCGGCAAGCTCGCGGCCGGTGTCCGCCATCACGCGCATCACCGTCAGCGCCGTCGCGATGCCGTCGCCGGTGAACAGGTGCTCGGAAAAGATGATGTGCCCTGACTGCTCGCCGCCGATGGAGATGTGGCGCTTGACCATTTCCTCCATCACGTACTTGTCGCCGACCGGGCACCGCACGAGATCGATCCCGCTCTCGCGCAAGCCGATCTCGAGGCCGATGTTGCTCATCACCGTCGCCACCACCGCGCTGCCGTTCAATCGCCCCTGCGCTTTCATGTGGCGCGACGCCAGCAGCATCACGGCGTCGCCGTCGACGATCCGTCCGGTGTGATCCACGAAGATCGCGCGATCGCCGTCGCCGTCGAAGGCCACGCCCATGCGGAAGCGCCCCTCCCGCACGAGCGCGCCCAGCCGCTCCGGATGCGTCGAGCCGCAGTCGAGATTGATGTTCCGTCCGTCCGGCGCATCACCGATCAGCGTGACGTCGTAGCCCAGGTCGCGAAACAGCCGCGGCGCCACCGTCGTCGTCGCGCCGTTGGCGGCATCGACGGCGAGCTTGAATCGCCCGAGCCGCTCGGGGTCCGGCAGCGCGAGACGGGCGTGCGCGATGTACGCGTCAACCACGTCGGTGCGATCCACGGGCGGCAGCTCGACGACGGGCGGCACCTGCCAGGACCGATCCGCGATGATCGCTTCGACCTGGCGCTCCGTCTCCTCGGTGAACTTTTCGCCGCGGCCGGAGAAGACCTTGATGCCGTTGTCCTGAAAGGGATTGTGGGACGCGGAAATGACGATGCCGGCGTCGAAGGCCATGGCGCGCGTGACGTAGGCGATGGCCGGCGTCGGGATGACGCCGGCCGTGGTGATCGCGGCGCCTTCGGCGTGGACGCCGCGCCCGAGCTCGCGCTCGATCCACTCGCCCGACTCCCGCGTGTCGCGGCCGACGATGAACCGCAGCGGCCGCGCCGTACTGGCGCCCGATCCGGTCCGCATCGCGCGGACGAGGGCGGCGCCCAGACGGGCGACGGTCTCATGGTCGAGCGGATACACGCCCGCGGTGCCGCGGACGCCGTCTGTGCCAAACAACCTGGTGTCGGTCATCACTTGATCGCGACGGCGACCACGGCGGGGTCGACGGAGGTCACCGCGAAGCTCTGGGACGGGTCCACCTGGACCCGCAGATTGTACCGGCCGCTTCCGAGGCCGGCAAGAACAACGAAGGCCTGGACCGCATCGTTGCGCACGTTCGCGAGCGCGTCGCGGTGGCCGCGGATCGACACGCGAACCAGCGACGGCGTGACCTGCGCGCGGAAGCCCGTGCCGAGGTTGCGCCAGCGCACCGGCACGGCGCTCACCGTGCGCTCGACGGGGGCCGGCCAGATCTCGACGGTCACGGTCGCGGCCTGCGGCTGGACGAGCCGCACCGAGGAATCGGCGACGCCGACCGTCACGACATCGAGGACTCGCGATCGGGCGCCCGCCAAAGAGACGGGCTCGGTCGTGGCTTCGGCGATCTGCCGCACCCGCGTGTCGGGCCCGACGATCTCTACCGTCGCCGGGTTGGCCGAGATCCGTCCCGCCACGAACCCCGGCGCCGGTTCCCCCTGCACCGCGGGCACGACCGGGATCCGCCGCCGCGCGGATTTCTCCACCTCGATCGCAATCGTCGGCGGCACCACTTGCGCGACTTCGATGCCGAACGGCGCGCGCACTTCGTCGGCGCGAATGTGAAAGAGCCGGGAGCCCGCGCGGGCCGCCGACAAGTCGAGCACCGCGACGATCTCGCCGGGCTGCACGCGGCTCAGGATCGCCGACGATCCGCGCACGCGCACGTCGACGGTGTCGGGCGGATCGCCGACGATTTCGAGCTGCCCGGGGATGTTCCGGAACTCGAGCGGCACGCGCAGGCTGCGCTCGACGATGTGCTCGCCCGCCACCGTCACCCAGAGCAGCGTCGCCAGGGCCAGCGCCAGCACCTTCAGGCCGAGATGTCGGAACGGGTGATACCGCATCAGACGTCGTAAGCGGCCTGCGCGCGTCCGCGCCGCAGCAGCACGAGGCTGCGCAGCCGTTCCCGCAGGTCGTCGGGCGAGAGCGCCCGCTCGATGGCGCCATCGAGGGCCAGCGCGATCTGTCCGGTCTCTTCGGACACGACCACCGCCGCGGCGTCGCTTTCCTCGGTCAGGCCGATCGCGGCGCGATGTCGCGTGCCGAGATCCCGGCTGAGGCGCGGGTTGACGGTCAGCGGCAGGAAGCACGCGGCGGCCGCCACGCGGCCTTCCTGCAGGATCGCCGCGCCGTCGTGCAGCGGCGATCCCGGGTTGAAGATCGTCACGAGCAGGTCGTAGGTGAGGAGCGAGTCCAGCGGGATGCCACTCTCGATGTAGTTGCGCAGCCCGATCTCTCGCTCGATCGCGAAGATGGCGCCGACCTTCTGCTGCGCGAGCATGGTCGCGGCCACCACCACTTCTTCGATCGTCTCGTCGGCGGCCTGCTGGCGATTGAAGTAGCGGAAGAACGGCGCCTGCCCGAAGTGCGCGAGCGCCCGCCGGATGTCCGACTGGAAGATCACGATCGCCGCGAACGCGACGTAGACCAGCGCGTTCCGGATCAGCCAGTTGAGCGTCTGCAGCGGGGCGAGCCGCGACATGTAGAACAGGGCGACGATCAGGAACGAGCCGACCGCCATCTGCACGGCGCGCGTGCCCCGGATCAATTTGAGGAACTCGTAGATCAGGAGCGAGACGATCGCGATGTCGAGCACGTCCCACCACCCGACGGGCGGACGCCTCAACAGGTTCGTGACATGGTCCTGCATCGGCCCGGCTAGCTTATCTCAGGAGACAGGACTCAGGAGACAGGAGACAGGAGGCAGGAGGCAGGATTAGAGGCGGTCAGCCGTTTCGCGGAGCGCGCGCTCGAGCAGATCCGTAACGCCGATCTCTGCGGCCGACGCACGGAGGTACGCGCGATCGAGCCGGTCCCCCTGGACGGTCAGCACGGCGAGCACGTCACGCCACTGACGGTCCGAGACCTCTCCGCCGAGTCGAAACCATCGGAGCTTCTGCAGCAGGATGTCTTCGGGCGCATACACATACAAGCTGGCGCCTGGAGGATCGTCGAGCCGGATCAGGCGCCGGCGTTCCATCTGGCGCGGTTCAATCGAGGTCGCTCCCATGACGAAGAGATCGACCTTCGTCGCGCTCGCCAGGTGAATCACGTTCGCGCTCGTACGCTCGCGGACCGCGCGCGCGAGCGCCTCGCGGTTCGTATAAACACCCGCACCCAGCGCCCGCACGACACACTCGATCGCGCCGTCGTCGAGATCCACCATCATATCGACGTCGAGCGTCGACCGCGGCTCTCCGCTTGCGGAACTGGCCAGCGATCCGCCAAGGACGTACCGCACGCCGCAGGATTCCAATGCGCGTGCAACGACGAGCGCGACCGCAATCGGGGTCATACGAACGTCTGCAATGCCACTCGCACCCGAGGCGTAGGCGTCCGCAGCAAGACGCGCCCCGAGCTTGACGTCGGCGATCGTGCGCGCCAGCACGTCGGCCGCCGCGGTTGGGTGTCGCTGGCGGATGCCGCCAATGGCCAGCTGCAGGACCGTGTCGAATGCCCCAACGGCGCGCGACAAGCGGCCTCCCGCCGACAGCGCCCGCCAGAGGTCTATCTGACATGCCTCCGCGTCGAGTGACGTGTCGGCGCTGAGGATCCAGGGACGCGCGCGGTCTGCCGGCGGCACGCCTCATTATGCGCCGCCCCGTTCAACGACGCGCAACAGGGCCATCCGACTTCTGGTGCCACAGCACAACACAGAGACAGGGCCACAGAAGAACACAGAAGAACACAGGAAAACACAGGGAAACACGCCTGGTCCCGGGTTGCGCTGTGGCCCGGTCTCTGTGTTGTGCTGTGGCCTGTCACGGCGCGGCGGCGCGCAGCCGGTCCGCCACGCTGACCACGTCCACCATGTCACGCACGTTGTGGACGCGGACGATGTGGGCGCCGAAGAGGACGCTCGCGGCCACCGCCGCGGCCGTGCCCCATTCGCGATCGCGCGGCTCGCGATCGCCGATCGCCTGCTTCAGGAACGACTTCCGCGACGGCCCCGAGAGGATCGGACGATCGAGCGCGGCGAGCTCGTCCAGGCGCGCGAGCACCTCGAAGCTGTGCTCCGCGCGCTTCGCGAACCCGAACCCCGGATCGACGACGATCGCGTCGCGTGCGACTCCCGACGCCGCCGCGCGATCGATCGCCTGCGACAGCTCCGCCGCGACCTCGCCCATCACGTCGCCGTACCTGGCCAGCTCGTACATCCCCCGCGACCGCCCGCGCGTGTGCATGAGGATCAGCGGCGTGCCGGCAGCGGCGGCCACGCGCCCGAGTGCCGGCTCGTACAGGAGCCCGCTCACGTCATTGACCATGACCGCGCCGCGGGCGATCGCTTCACGCGCGACGTTCGCCTTGTAGGTGTCGATGGAGATCGGCGCGTCCGTTTGGCGCGCCAGCCGCTCGACGACGGGCAGCACGCGCCGCAGTTCCTCGTCCTCCGGCAGCGGATCCGCGCCGGGACGGGTCGACTCGCCGCCGACGTCGAGGATGTCCGCGCCGTCTTCGACCATGCGCAGCCCCGCCGCGACCGCGCGGTCCACGTCGTCAAAGCGGCCGCCGTCGGAGAAGGAGTCCGGGGTGACGTTGAGCACGCCCATGACGAGCGTCCGGGCACCGAGTTCAAGCGGGGCGCGCGCGGGAAGGGCGAGCGTGTAAGCGCGGCGGGGACGCATGTACACACGAAGGCCCGCCGGGTGGCGCCGGGCCTTCGAATGTTACTCCTGCGGCAGCGGCTTGTTGAGCGGCGGAATCGGCGGCACGATGGCTGGCCGTTCCTTCGGCGACTTGCGGGCGTCGTCCGCCGCCATGGCCGGAGACGAGGCCGGCTTGAATTCCTCCAGCGGCTGTCCCGCGATGATCCGGCGCACCTGATCGGCGTCGAGCACTTCGCGCTGCAGCAGCTGCTCGGCAATCCGGAGCAGCGCCGGCTTGTGCTTCTCGAGCAGCTCCTTCGCCCGCTCGTAGTTGCTCGTGACGAAACGCTTGATCTCGTGGTCGATGCGGATCGCCGTGTCTTCGCTGTAGTCCTGGTGCTGCGCGATCTCGCGGCCGAGGAAGATCTGCTCTTCCTTCTTGCCGAAGGTGAGCGGCCCCATGGCGTCGCTCATGCCCCATTCGCAGACCATCTTGCGCGCGAGCTCGGTCGAGCGCTCGAGATCGTTGCCGGCGCCGGTGGTCATGCCGCCGCTGGTCAGTTCCTCGGCCAGCCGGCCGCCCAGCAGGATGGCGATCTGATCGTTCAGGTAATCGCGCGTGTAATTGTGCTTGTCCCCTTCGGGCAGCTGCATCGTCACGCCGAGCGCCATGCCGCGCGGGATGATGGTGACCTTGTGGATCGGATCCGCATGGGGCAGCACGACGGCGAGCAGCGCATGGCCGGCCTCGTGGACGGCCGTGACCTTCTTCTCCTCCTCGGAGATGATCATCGAGCGGCGCTCCGAGCCCATGAGGACCTTGTCCTTCGCGAACTCGAAATCGTGCATGCGCACGACTTTCTGGTTGTAGCGCGCGGCGTTGAGCGCCGCTTCGTTCACCAGGTTCGCGAGGTCGGCGCCCGAGAAGCCGGACGAGCCGCGCGCCAGCACGTGGATATTCACGTCGTCAGCGAGCGGAATCTTTTTCGTGTGGACGGCGAGGATGCCTTCGCGTCCCTTGACGTCCGGACGGTTCACCACGATGCGGCGGTCGAAGCGGCCGGGGCGCAGCAGCGCGGGATCGAGCACGTCGGGCCGGTTGGTGGCGGCGACGAGAATGACGCCTTCGTTCGATTCGAACCCGTCCATTTCGACGAGCAGCTGGTTCAGCGTCTGCTCGCGTTCGTCGTGGCCGCCGCCGAGGCCGGCGCCGCGATGACGGCCGACCGCGTCGATCTCATCGATGAAAACGATGCACGGCGCGTTCTTTTTTCCCTGTTCGAACAGGTCGCGCACGCGCGAGGCGCCGACGCCCACGAACATCTCCACGAAGTCGGAGCCGCTGATCGAGAAGAACGGCACGTTGGCTTCGCCGGCGACCGCGCGCGCGAGCAGCGTCTTGCCGGTTCCGGGAGGGCCCATCAGCAGCACGCCCTTGGGGATGCGCCCGCCGAGCTTCTGGAATTTCTGCGGCTCCTTCAGGAACTCGATGATTTCCTGGAGCTCTTCCTTCGCTTCGTCCACACCCGCGACGTCCTTGAACGTCACCTTCTTCTGCGAGCTCGACGACAGCTTTGCGCGGCTCTTCCCAAACGAGAGCGCCTTGTTCCCGCCGCTCTGCATCTGGCGCATGATGAACAGCCAGAAGCCGATCATCAGGAGAATGGGCGCCCATGAATAGAGGAGCGTCGCCCACGGGCTCGTCGTTTCCGGCTTCGCGGTGATGACGACGCCCTTCTCGGCCAGCCTGTTGGCGAGCCCTTCGTACTGCGTCGGCGCGTAGGTGCGGAACTTCGTGTTGCCGTCGCCGTTCGAGGAAGTCGAGAGCGTGCCGGTGATCTCGTTGCCGGTGATCGTGACCGCCTGGACTTCTTTGCTGTCCACGTGCGAGAGGAACGTGGAGAACGGCATGGCCGCTTCGCTGCGCTGGAAGTTCGCGGAGAAGTTCCAGATGAGGACCCCGACGACGATCAGGACCATCCAGAACAGCAAGCTTTTGAGGGTCGAGTTCAACCTACGCCTCCTAACCGCCTTAGAGTCAAGAGTAACACGCCTGCCGCTGGGTCGATGACCCGAAAGTCTTCGCCCACCGAGTGGCCGGCCACCCAGACAATCCGGTCATGGCCGTCCACCACCAGCGGGAGGCGATCCCGCTGATTCCGGGGCACCTTGCGATCCACCAGAAAGTCCTGCAGCTTTCGTGCTCCCGGCGCCCCCAGTGGGTGAAACCGGTCGCCCGCGCGGCGGGTCCGGACCGTCAGGGGCAGGGCCACCGCACCGGCAGCGACCCCGACTTCGTACCCCCTGGCGACCCACCACCGTCCCGTGTCAGCGCCCCGCAGCGGCTGCGCCGCGATGGACCACCCGCCGGGCTGGCAGGACACCTCTCCAGGAATAGACAGCAAAAGCGCGAAAGAGTTCGGCCGCCCGGCGTTCGGCCCTCGTCCGGGCCGGAGTGCCAGCAGCGATCCGCGCCGCTCCGCATATTGCCCGGGCAGGCTCACCATGCCGTGGCCAGTGGCGGCGGCGAGCGCCAGCAATCGATCCACGTGATCCGCCCCGACGCTGCGTCCGCCGGACCGCGCCGTCAGCACCTGATACACGATTCGCGAGCTCAGCGCCCGGGGCGCCGCGGTCAGCGCGGCCGCGTCGAGTTCGACAATGGCGTCCGTCTCTCTTAAGACGACGTGTCGAGCGGTTTCGATTGCAAGCCGCTGCAGCAACTCGTCGTCGTCGCGCGCCAGGCCGGCCTGGCGGGCGAGCAGCACGGTGGCGGCCGGCGAGAAGCGCGTCTCGATCAGGGGCAACAGCTCGTGGCGGACGCGATTGCGCGGGATTGCGACGTCCCGGTTCGTCGCGTCCTCGCGGAACGACCCGCCTGCCTGCCGCAGATACTGCCGCAGCTCCGCGCGGGCCACGTCGATGACGGGCCGGATCACGCGGCCGGCTCGCGGACGGATCGACGCGAGGCCGCGCGTGGCCGCGCCGCGGAGCAGGCGCAGCAGAAACGTTTCCGCCTGATCGTCGCGCGTGTGTGCCGTCGCGATGGCGGCGGCGCCGAGCTGTGCGGCGGCGCGCTCGAGGCTCTGATATCGCGCGGTGCGGGCGGCGTCCTCGATCGAGCGCCTGCGCTCGCGCGCCAGCGCACGGACGTCCACGCGCTCGGACGCGAAGGCGACGCCCATGTCCGCGGTCAGATCGCGGCAGAACGCTTCGTCGGCATCCGCGTCGGCGCCGCGCAGGCCGTGATGCACGTGCGCCGCGCCCGCGAGCACCAGGTCACCCGACGCCTGCAGCTGGCGCAACAGGTACAGCAGCGCGACCGAATCGGCGCCGCCGGACAGCGCAACGAGCACACGGGTGTCCGGCCGCGCAAGCGCGTGCTGACGAAGCGTCTGGCGGACGCGCTCGAGGAGCGCCATGACTGTTTGAAACCCTGCTGCCGAATGCCCGATGCCTGCTGCCCCGATGCCGCCTGCCGGGTCCGGACGGCCGGACCCCGTTATCCAACGCGCCGAATGCCTGAACGCCGCCGTGCCACGCCGCCGGCGAGGCTCTGGGCATCGGTCATCTGGCCTTGTCAGCGAAAACAGAAAGGATGGTGCCGGTGCAGGGACTTGAACCCCGGACTCCGCGGATATGAGCCGCGTGCTCTAACCAACTGAGCTACACCGGCAGGAACTACTGAGTATAGCAGACGATGGGCGACGGGCGGCGGGCGACGCTCCTCGCGTAGGCCGGGTCTTCAGACCCGGCAGACTAGACCGACTCGCGCGATTCGTAGTACGCGCGGCGGCAGCGCTCGCGCTCCGCGGCGACTTCCTCGAGCAACGCCACGAAATCCGCGCGACGGCGCAGCGGCGCGAGCAGCCGGTCGCGCAGGAACGTACCGTGGCAGGGAAAGCCGTTCCGCGCCGCGTCGGTGAGCCACTGCATCGCGTCGTCGTGACGGCCGAGCGCGGCGCAGATACACGCGACGTCGTACTGCGCGTGATGGTAATGGCCGAACGCCTTGCGGTGCTGCACCGTCGCCGCCATCTGCCGCTGCGCCTCCGCATCGTCGCCGCGCAGCGCCGCGATGAGACCGGCCAGCGGGTATTGCAGGACGTCGTCCGGCGAGTGGCGTGCGGCCGCCGCGGCGCTCTTCTCGGCTTCGTCGACGCGTCCGAGCTGGAGCTGCGTCAACGCGAGCTGATAGCCCGCCCACGCGGACGGAGTTCTCCGCCATGCTTCCACGGAGATCTCGAGCGCATTGGCGAGGTCGCCCGCGAGGTACTTCGTCCATCCGAGGTGCATGTAGGCGGTCGCGTCGGTGGGATTGATTGCGAGCGAACGTTCGAACTCGCGCGCCGACTCGTCGAACAGCGAGACGTGCAGGAGGACGATCCCGAGCAGGTGGTGCGCCTCGTTCAACCCGGGACTGCCGGCGATCGCGGCGCCCGCCTCGCGAATCGCCAGCTCGTGGCGGAAGCCCGAGGCTGGCGTCCACGCGAGCCAGCCGCGGATGAAGCGCCCCTCGGGGAGCGAGGGATCGAGCGCGAGCGCGCGTGCGGACAGCTCGTGGGCGCGCGCCTGGTAATCGGAGTCGGGCTTGAACGTGAACGCCATGAGGCTGAACGCCATCGCCAGCCCGACGTACGCGGACGCGAACGACGGATCGATCGCGATCGCGCGCTGGAATTCCTCGATCGCCGCGTCGATACTCTCGATGGACTGGCGCGTCATGTGGACGCGGCCGCGCAGGTAGTGCTCGCGCGCGGCGCGATCGGCGCGCGGGGCGCGTTCGAGGCGCTGTTCGTCGGCGTCGGTCACGGTGACGCGCAGCGCACGCATGACCTCGCGTGCGACCTGATCCTGCAGCGCGAACACGTCTTCGATGCTGGCGTCGATCTTCGTGCCCCACAACGGACTCCCGTCGGACGTGCTGAGCAGCTGCGCGGTCACACGCACCTGCGATCCGCGCCGCTGCAGACTGCCGTCGACCACCGCGTCGACGGACAGTTCACGACCGGCGTGCACTGGATTGATGGTGCGGCCCTGGTAGGCCAGAATCGACGCGGTCGGCCGAACCAGCAGCGAGCGCACCGCCGCAAGCGCCGTGATCGTCGCGTCGGCCAGGCCAAGGCCGACATCATCATCCGCCGTCGCCTGCCCGAGCGCGCGAAACGGCAGCACGGCGAGGGAGCGTACGACGCGGCCGCGATCCGCGTCAGCGGCCGCGCCGGTCAACGCCTCGACCAGCGCGCCGGCCGACTCGAAGCGCGCCGCCGGATCCTTCCGCAGCAGCCGCATGACGATCGCGTCGAGCGCGATCGGCAGCGACGGCATCAACGTCCGCGGCGCGACCGGCGGCCGCGTCAGAACGGCGGCGATCAGCGCGGGCATCGTCTCTTCCACGAACGGGAGACGCGCGGTCGCCATCAGGTAGAGCACGACCCCGAGCGAATAGAGGTCGCTCCCCGGCGTCGACGGTTCACCGCTCACGACTTCGGGCGCGAGATAGGGCGGCGTGCCGACGATGAGACCCGCGGTCAGGTTCGCCGCGGTCATCGTCGCGGCGCTCGCCTCGGACGGACGGCGCGTACGCGCCAGCCCGAAGTCCATCACCTTCGCGTGGCTATCGCGCGCGATCATGACGTTTGCCGCGGAGATGTCGCGATGAACCGTCCCGTGCGCATGCGCCACGGCTAACGCTTCGGCAATCTCCGTCGCAAGCCGGTAGATCTCCGGCGCCGGCACCGGACCCGCTTCCACGCGCTGTGCGATGGTCTCGCCCTGCACGTACTCCATGACGATCACCGGCACGCCGTCGTGCTCCAGCGCGTCATGAATGGTGCAGATGAAGGGATGCGACAGGGCGGCGGCGGCGCGCGCCTCGGCGAGCAATCGCGCCCTGGACTCGTGGTCGGGCACCGCCTCGGCGGAGATCGTCTTCAGCGCGACGATGCGGCCGAGGCGCTCGTCCTCCGCGGTGAAGATCTCCCCCATCCCGCCGCGGCCGATCCGCTCGATCACCCGATACGGGCCGATCCGGTCGAAGCGCATCGCAGCTCGCGGCACGAGGACCTAGTGGACTGTACTCGCTGAAGTACTACCAATTCGATGCGACGGATTGCGATAACTCCACCGGACCGGTTTCGCCGCCTTGTTGTA
>JABFWM010000245.1 GCA_013362195.1 Acidobacteriota bacterium | reverse complement strand
CGTCGAGCTGCATCGACGAGACGCCGAGATCCGCAAGCGCACCGGCGACCGCCGCAATCCCCCGCGCGTCGAGCACCCGATCGATGGCGCGGTAGTCGGCGTGCACCAGCTCGACGCGATCGCTGAACGGCGCGAGCGTCCGCTCGGCGATGTCGAGGGCCCGGCGATCGCGATCGAAGCCGAGCACGCGGGTCGCGCCCGCTTCGAGGAGCGCGCGGCTGTGGCCGCCGAGGCCGACGGTGCAGTCCACGAACAACCCGCCCCGCGCCGGCGCGAGCAGCTCCAGCACTTCGGCCACCATTACGGGCTCGTGCTGCACGCTCACACTCCGAACTCCGACAGCGCTTTCGCGTCCTCGTCGGTGTAGGGTTCACGCTGCAGCTTCGCGACGAACCGCTCGTGGTTCCAGACGTCGAGCCAGTCCACCTGGCCGAGCACGTCGACTTCGCCCGACATGCCCGCCGAATCGCGAAGCCGCGGATGGATCACGACGCGGCCCTGCGTGTCGATGTCCGCCGTCTGGCCGTAGTAGGCGACGCGGTCGAGGAACTTGAGCCGCGCCGGGTGGGTGCTGGGGGCGCGCCCGAGCTTTTCCTCGAGCGCCAGCCAGACCGGCATGGGATAAATCCGGACGTACTCCCCCGTGAGGCTCGTCACGAACAGCTCGGTCCCGTGCCGCTCCTCGACGAGGGCACGAAAGGCGTTCGGGATCTTGAGCCGCCCTTTGTCATCGATTTTGGCGGCGTAGTTGCCCCGGAGCACGCTGATTTACTCCACTCTGCTCCACAAAATTCCACCGCGATAGTAGGGGACACCCGCCCCAATGTCAACGGTAAAATGCAGAGTCTGAGGGACTTACGCTGTATATTCGCCCCTGCGCCCGACCAACGCGAAACCGTCGAAACACGCAAAGCTCAGCAAGACGCCGGATTCCCCCGCATTCGCGCCGCCGGTGATCGCGGTGCTAGCATGGGCAGATCTGCCATGCTCCGAGCCGGCCTCATTGGATTCCCAGCGTCCGGGAAGACCGCCCTCTTTCAACTGCTGACCAGCGCCCGTGAGGCGCCCCGAAGCGGCGGCAAACAGGAGGCGCACGTCGGCGTCGCGCGCGTCCCCGACGAACGCCTCGATCGACTCACGGCGCTGTTCAATCCGAAGAAGCACGTTCCCGCGACCGTCGAATTCGCCGACATGGGCGGCGCGACGGGCGCGAAGACCGGCGCGGCGGCGCTGCTCGATGTCGCGGCCTTCCGCAACGCCGACGCGCTGCTCCACGTCGTCCGGATGTTCCGCGATCCGTCGGTGCCGCACGCCGCCGGGTCGGTGGATCCCGCGCGCGACGTGCGGACCATGGAAGACGAATTGATTCTCGCGGACCTCGGCGTCGTCGAGCGGCGGCTGGAGCGGCTCGAGCGCGACTTGAAGAAGGCCGGCAACAGCGCCGAGCTGAAGAAGGAACAGGACATCCTGCAGCGGTGCCGCGCCGCGCTCGAGGAAGGACGTCCGCTGCGCGCGCTGGATCTCGGCGGCGACGATGCGAAGCGGCTGCGCGGGTTTCAGTTCCTGTCGGCAAAGCCGCTGCTGCTCGTCCTGAATCTCGACGAAGCGGAGTTGCCGCGGGCGGATCGCGCGGTCGAACTCGCCGGGCTGCAGGACTTCATCAAGGGAGCGGCGACGCGTGCCGTGCCGATCTGCGCGAAGATCGAACTGGAGATCGCGCAGCTCGACGAGGCGGATGCCACGGCCTTCATGGCCGATCTCGGCTTGCGCGAGTCAGGGCTCGATCGCGTGATCCGCGCCAGCTACGACCTGCTCGGCTACATTTCGTTCTTCACCGTCGGCGAAGACGAGAACCGCGCCTGGTCGATCCCGCGCGATACCACGGCACAGAATGCGGCGGGAGAGATCCACACCGACATTCAGCGCGGGTTCATCCGCGCCGAAGTGGTCCGCTACGATCACCTGCTGGCGCGCGGAACGCTGGCCGCCTGCCGCGAGCACGGCGAGCTGCGTCTCGAAGGCAAGGACTACATCGTGCTCGACGGAGACGTCATCAACTTCCGTCATGCCACGTGATACCATCGCGCCCGTCGTGGGCGCCCTCGTCCTGCGCCGAGCATGGCCGTCCGCACCGTTCTAGTCTGCGAGGCGCAGGTGCCGTTCGTGCACGGCGGAGCGGAAGTGCACGTCCGCGAGCTCACGCGCGAGCTGCGGGCCCGCGGCTTCGACGCGGAGCTGGTCAGCATTCCCTTCAAGTGGTACCCGAAAGAGGAAATCCTGCCGCACGCCGCCGCGTGGCGCCTGATCGATCTCAGCGAGAGCAACGGCCGTCCCGTCGACCTGGTGATTGCCTCGAAGTTCCCGACCTACTTCGTGCGGCATCCGAACAAGGTGGCGTGGCTGATCCATCAATACCGGGCCGCGTATGAGTTGTGCGGCACGGCCTACAGCGACTTCGGGCACAACGAGCACGACGTCGGGCTCCGCGACACGCTCGTGCGGCTCGACACCCAGATGCTCGGGGAGTGCCAGCGGCTGTTTACGAACGCGCGGAACACCGCGAACCGGGTGGCGAAGTACAACGGGCTGGCGGCCGAGCCGCTGTATCATCCGCCGCGGCTCGCGCCGCGACTGCAGGCGGGCCCGTCCGGCGACTACGTGCTGTCGGTCGGCCGCCTCGAATCGGTGAAGCGCGTCGACCTCCTCGTCTCCGCGATGGCGGACGTCGATCGACCGATACGGTTGATCGTGGCCGGCGACGGCACGCAGCGCGCGAACGTGGAACGGCAGGCGGCGGCCCTGGGCGTGAGCGGGCGCGTCGAGTTCCTGGGCGCGGTGGACGACGACACGCTGGTCGCGCTCTATCGCGATGCGCTGGCCGTCCTGTATCCGCCGTACGACGAAGACTTCGGCTACGTGACGCTGGAGGCGTTTCTCGCGCGCAAGCCGGTGATCACCGCGACCGACTCGGGCGGACCGAACGAGTTCGTCGTGGACGGCTTGAACGGGATCGTCTGCGAGCCGCAGGCGGCGGCCATCGCGGCCGCCGTCAACGCGCTGGCGGCGGATCGCGCGCGCGCCGCGCGGATGGGCGACGCGGGATACGATCGGGCGCGGACGGTGACCTGGGACGGCGTGATCGAGAAACTGGTGGCGCGAAGCGATCGATGAAGAAGCTGATCATCCAGATCCCGTGCCTGAACGAGGCGGCGACGCTGCCGGCGACGCTCGCCGATCTGCCGCGCAGCATTGCCGGCATCGACGTGATCGAGACCCTGGTCATCGACGACGGGTCGCGGGACGGCACCGCCGACGTGGCGATCGCCTGCGGCGTGAATCACATCGTGCGGCTCCGCCGCAACAAGGGACTGGCGGCCGCGTTCCAGGCGGGCATCGACGGCTGCATCCGGGCCGGCGCGGACTTCATCGTCAACACCGACGCCGACAACCAGTACGCCGGACACGAAATCCCGCGCCTGATCGAGCCGCTGCTGCGCGGGGACGCGGACATCTCGATCGGCGATCGCAACATTGCCGAAGTCGCGCACATGTCCTGGAGGAAGCGGCAACTCCAGCGGCTGGGCAGCTGGGTGGTGCGGCAGGTGTCGAACACCACCGTGCCCGACACCACCAGCGGGTTCCGCGCCTATACGCGCGAGGCCGCGCTGCGGATGACGATCGTCTCGGAGTTCTCCTACACGCTCGAGTCGATCATCCAGGCGGGCAAGAAGCGGATGGCGATCGCGCACGTGCCGGTCGCGACCAATCCGCGCACGCGCAGCTCACGGCTCTTCGACAGCATCTTTTCGTACATCAAGCGATCGGGCGCGACCATCGTCCGCATTTACACGATGTACGAGCCGCTCAAGGTCTTCACCTACATCGGGCTGACGCTGTTCGGCGCCGGCTTTCTGATCTCGCTGCGGTTCGTCTACTACTACTTCACGTCGTTCACCGGCGGCGGGCGCTACCTCCAGTCGCTGATTTACGCCGCGGTGCTGATGATCGTCGGCTTCCAGGTGGTGCTGATCGGGCTGCTCGCCGACGTCATCTCCGCAAACCGCAAGCTGCTCGAGGATCTCCTCTACCGGGTGCGCTCGCTCGAGGCGCCGGCGCACCACGCGGAGCCGCCGCCGGGGGCGCTGACCTCCCGCGACCGGGGATCGCGGTGGGAGCACTAGAGTGGCGGATCCGTCGAACGTCTCGATCGTCATCCCGGCATTCAACGAAGGAGACGCGATCGCGGCCGTCGTCAGCACGCTGCACGGCGCCGCGCCGTGGCACGAGCTCATCGTCGTGGACGACGGGTCGTCGGACGCGACCGGGGCGCGCGCGCAGTCGGCGGGCGCCATCGTGGTGCGGCATCCCTACAACAAGGGCAACGGCGCGGCGGTGAAGAGCGGCATCCGCCGCGCGACCGGCGAATACGTGCTGATCGTCGACGGCGACGGCCAGCATCCGCCGGAGGACGCGCTGCGGCTCGTCGCCCGGCTCGGCGAATACGACCTGGTCATCGGCGCGCGCGCGGGATCGACGCAGGCGACGCAGACGCGGCGGGCCGGCAACTCGGCGCTGAACCGGCTCGCCAGCTGCCTCGTCGGCCGCGAGATCCCGGATCTGACGTCGGGGTTCCGCGGCGCGCGCCGCGAGCACCTGCGCGAGTTCCTGCACCTGCTGCCGAACGGCTTCTCGACGCCCACCACGACGACGCTGGCGTTCATCAAGGCTGGCTACAACGTCACGTTCGAGCCGGTGCAGGCGCGCCCCCGCGTCGGCCATTCGAAGATTCGACTCGCGCGCGATGGGACGAAGTTCCTGATGATC
>JABFWM010000299.1 GCA_013362195.1 Acidobacteriota bacterium | reverse complement strand
CCCTCACCGCAACCGGCGCGCTCGTTGCCGCAGTCGCCGCTGCGGTCACGGCGCACCGGCCCGGACAGCCGACTGTCAGCGCGACGAAGCCGCGCGGCCTGGACCCGGTGGCCTGACCATGGCGGATGCAATGGCGCACACGTTCGATCTGGTGGTCATCGGTTCCGGGACGGCGGCGCAGACGATCGCCTCGCGGTGCCGGTCCGCGGGTTGGACGGTCGCGATGGCCGACAAGCGCCCCTTTGGCGGCACGTGTGCGCTGCGCGGGTGCGATCCAAAGAAGGTGCTCGTCAGCGCGGCAGCCGCGATCGATGCCGCGCGGCTCCTCGCCGGGAACGGCGTCCGATCCGGCGATCTCGGGATCGACTGGGCGGAGCTGATCCGGTTCAAGCGGACCTTCACGGATCCGCGTCCCGAGAGCGTTCACGCCAGTCTGGCGAGCGCCGGCATCGTCACGTATGAGGACGTGGCGCGGTTCGTCGGCCCCGCTGACGTCCGCGTCGGCGATACGGTCCTGCATGCGGGACGTGCGATTGTCGTCGCGGCTGGCGCCCGTCCGGCGGATCTGCCGCTGGCCGGCCGCGAGCATCTGATCACCAGCGATCAGTTCCTGGACCTGCCGTCGCTGCCGCCGTCGATCATTTTCATCGGCGGCGGCTACATCTCGTTCGAGTTCGCGCACGTGGCCGCCCGTGCCGGGGCCCGGGTCACGATCGTCCATCGCGGGGCGCGGCCGCTCGAGCCATTCGACGCGGATCTCGTGGAGCGCCTGATCGCTCGAACACGGGCGCTGGGCGTGGCCGTCCGGCTCGGGGCCGAGGCACGCTCGATCGACACGACGGACCATGGTGTCCGCGTGACGATCGCCGGGCACGGAGGCACCGACACCATTGCAGGCGATCTCGTCGTCCACGGCGGCGGGCGGGTGCCCGACATCGACGAGCTCGCGCTCGACGCGGGCGGCGTGCGGTACTCCGGCGACGGCATTCACGTCAACCAATACCTGCAGAGCGTCTCGAATCCGATCGTCTACGCCGCTGGAGACTGCGCCGCCACCGACGGCCCCGCATTGACGCCGGTGGCGTCGTATGAGGGACGGATCGTCGCGGCGAATCTGCTCGAAGGCCATCGCGCCACGGCGAACTACGACGCCATTCCCAGCGTCGTCTTCTCGCTCCCGCCGCTCGCCCGCGTCGGTCTTCTCGAAGAGGAGGCGCGGGCCCGGGGGCTGTCGTGCGTCGTGCATCACGAAGACACGTCCACCTGGCAGTCATCACGCCGGGCAGGGGAACGGTCGTCGGCCTTCAAGGTGATCGTCGAACGGAGCAGCCGCAGAATCTTCGGCGCTCACCTGCTCGGTCCACACGCTGACGAAGCGATCAATCTGTTCGCGTTGGCGATGCGGGCGGGGATCACGGCCGACGCGTTGAAGGAGATGCTGTGGGCCTACCCCACGCAGGGCTCTGACGTCGCGTACATGGTCTGACGGAGCGCGTCAGTCGATCGAACGAGTTGCGGAGGCATCCTCGTTCCGTCAGGCCGGTCGCAGCGCTTGCGATCGAATCAACGGAACGACACACAAGAGCGCCAGCGACCCGCACCCGATGAAGCCTGCTTGCACTCCATAGAGCTGCGTGATCAGGCCGACCAGCAGCGGGCCGACCATGTCGCCGAATTCCTTGAACGACTGCGCGGCGCCGATGCTCGCGCCAAGCTTGTTCGAATCGGCCAGCGCGCTGACGAGCGCGTCGCTGTTGGTCCAGACCGTGCCGATGCCCAGGCCCGACAGGATCACCGCCGCGATGAGCAGCCAACCAGTCGTGAACGTCATCGCCATGATCGTCAGTGCCGCGAGCGCCAATCCGGCGACCACCGTCGTGCGGATGTCGATGCGATCCGCCAGCACGCCGGCCACCGGCTGCACCAGGAGGTACGCCGCCGTCCCGACGCTGACGACGGTGCCGGACTGCAGCGTCGAGTAGCCGATCCCGAACAGATACACCGGCAGAAATCCAAAGAGGATGCCCACGAGAAACATGTTGAGGACGATGACGGCGTACACCGGCAGCAGCCGCCGATCGCGAAAGATGACGAGAAACTGCGAGAACGTCATGTCGTCGTCGTCCTCGAGCGTTGCGCGCGAGCCGCGATCGCCGGGAACGGCGAGACTCAGGACCAACGCGATGACGCCGACGGCCGCGGAGACAACGAAGATCGACGCGAAGCCGTACGCCTGCGCGAGAAACCCGCCGGCCACCGGGGCGATCACGTAGCCGCCGCCCTTGATCGCGTTGTAGACGCCGAACGCCTGGCCCCGCTTCCCGGAAAAGTGTCGGGCCACCAGCGTGATCGACACCGTCGACAAGGCCGCGGCGCCCAGGCCCTGGACGAACCGGACGAGCAGCAGCAATCGCGGCGAGATCCCCAGAAACAGCGCCGAGCCGACGATGAAGACGACCAGGCCGGCGAGCAGCATGCGCTTCATGCCGTACCGGTCGGCGATGAATCCGGCCAGCGGCTTCGCAAAGAGTTCCGCGAAATCGTAGACGGCGATCAGCAGTCCGATCGTGAATGCCCCAACCCCTACCCCCTTGGCGTACGCCGGGAGGTTGGTCGCGACAATGTGCGCGCCGAACGAGGTGACGAACCCGCACAGCGCGAGGATGACCAGCAACCGGTAGCGCATCGATCGCGGCTTCAGCGCGCCAGCATCGCCTTCACTCGATCGATCAAAAGGCCGCGATAGTGCGTGTGACGATGGTCCATCGTGCGTCCTCAGTGGCCGTGCGGGCCGGGCCGGACAGGTGCCGAACCAGCATCGGGACGGCGAAAAGGCGTCGGATCGCCGCGAGGACGGATCGACGGCCGGATGCAACCGCGGCGACCATCGTGTCACAGACGGTCCGGTTTGTGCCCGACGGTCTCGTCCGTTTCTTAATCCGGTCTCTCGGTCACCGCTCTGTCCACCGCGCCGGGCAAGCGGGATTTGGCGCCGCCGCGATCCTCGCCGCGGAGGAGCGCCTCGACACTCGCGTACGCGTAAATGGTCGGCGCGTGGTCCTGCATCAAGCCTCCGGTGTCGGCGGTCGGGCCGTAGTTGCTGTGCAGCGCCCGCCCGAGCATCCTGAGCATCGCCATCTGCTGACCACGATGGTGTGACGTGTGCGTCAGCCGGCGGGTCATCACCCACGCTCGCGAGCGCGTCACGTCAAAGAACTTCGTCTGCGCCGCCCACCAGCCGTCCTCGGTCTGCCGAAGCATCGCGAGCCGCCTGGAGCTGTCTTCCGCATACCGCCTGATGAACTCGAGGCGCCGTTCCTGCGGCGGCAGCGGAGGCGCGCCGACATCCACTCCCAGCATCGTCCGGAACCAGGCGTCTTCGCTCACGCATTGATGCACCATGTGCTCGTGCACGCTGCGCCCGCGTGGATCATCCGGCTTCGGGCGTACCGGGAGGTCGTCGTCCTCGAACTCGCTCCACACGCTGAGGACCTTGACGCGCTCGGTCTCGTAACTCTCTACGAGGAAGTCGTATGTCATGGCCATATTTTCTGATCCTCATGACGCCTGGGGCCGCGCGAGGGTGCGCAGGTCGAACCCCTCGTCCGCGAGTTGACGCGGATCCACGATGTCGCGCGATTTGATCAGCGGCATGACGCGGCGAACGTCCTTGCCCCGGTTCATGCCGACGACCGCGGTGATCCGGCCCCGGGTCAGATAGAAGGCCAGGAACGCGCGGTCTTCGAGCCGGCCGCGGACGACCATCTGATCCCACGTGTCTTGAACCCCGGCGTACTGCAGGTTGACGTCGTACTGATCCGACCAGAACCAATGGACGGCGTCATACGGCTGGCCCTTGCCGAGCATGCTGCGGGCGGCGGCGGCCCCCTGCTGCATCGCGTTCTGCCAGTGCTCGACGCGCATCCGTTTCTGGAAGAGCGGATGGTAGTGATTGGCGACGTCGCCCGCCGCGTAGATGTCTTCCACCGTCGTGCGGCAATACTCGTCGGTGAGGATGCCGTTCGCGGTCTCGACCCCGCTGCCGGCGACGAGCTCCGTCACGGGTTCGACCCCCACCCCCACAACCACGAAATCGCAGTCCAGGCGTTTGCCGCTCCTGGTGATCGCCCGTTCGACTCGTGCGCCTCCCTCGAAGCGCGTCACCACGTCGTCGAACACGGTCTGCACTCCGTGGTCCTGGTGAACGGCGGCCATCACCCGTCCGACGTCGGCGCCGAGGACTCGAAAGAGCGGCGCGGGCGAGGGATCGACGCTCACGACCTCGACGCCTTTGTGGCGGAGTGACGCGGCCACTTCGCACCCGATGAATCCCATGCCGACCACGAGGGCCCGCCGGCCGGCCGCGATTTCGCTCCGCAGCGCATCTGCGTCGCTGAGCGTCCGAAGATCGAAGACTCCGGGCAGAACGAGGCCGGGAATCGCCGGCCGGCGGTTCCGCACGCCGGTCGCGATGAGCAGCTTGTCGTAACGCAGCGCTGGACCGGTATCGAGCGCCACCGTCCGCTCGACTGGATCGACACGTGTCGCACGGGTGCCGAAGCGGGTCTCGATTCGGTGCTGCTCGTAGAAACCGGCAGGCCGCACCAGCGCCTTCTCGAACGGCGCCTCTCCGCGCAGGTACTGTTTTGATAATGGCGGGCGCTCGTACGGGGGCTGCGCCTCCGCGCCGACGAGGATGACATCGCCATCGAAGCCGTCCTGTCGCAGCGTGGCTGCCGCCACGCCGCCCGCCAGACTCGCACCGACGATGACGAACGCGGGCGGCATTCAGATCTCGATCACGACGGCGCCCTGCTCGATCCGCAGCGGATACGATTTC
>JABFWM010000475.1 GCA_013362195.1 Acidobacteriota bacterium | reverse complement strand
ATCCGCGGCGCGTGTGACCACGATCGCTGACGGCGCAGGCTCGGAGAGCAGCACGGCCGCGTGACCGGGACGTTCGGCAATCCGCGAGGCCATCGTCTTGATCGCGGCCGCGTCCCAGCCCGGCAGCGCGGCGGCGACGAGTTTCACCGGCCCGACCGAGGCCGCCGCGTCGGCCAGTGCGTCGGCTTCCCGGGTCGCGAGGCGCCCCTGAAAGTCCTTCACCTGCCGGCGCAGCTCTTTGGCGTCACCCTGGAGCCGCTCGATCGCCGACGGCAGTTCGGCGGTCCCGACCGATAACACCCGAACGCTCCCCGTGACGGCCTCGCGCAGCGCGCGGAAGCCGGCGAGCGCGCGCCCGCCGCAGAGAAATGTGACGCGCGAGCCTCCCTTGAATCGCTCCGACGCCGAGACCGCGATGATGCCAATCGCTCCCGTGCGCGCCACGTGCGTGCCGCCGCATGCCGACAGGTCGAATCCGTCCACCTCGATCAATCGCAGCGTGCCTTCGCGGCTCGATGGCTTGCGCAACCCGAGCGACGCGGCTTCCGCGGCGCCGGCAAACCGGATCGTCACCGGACGATCTTCCCAGACGATGCGATTCGCTTCGTCCTCGGCCTGTTGCAGTTCCGCGGCCGACACGTCACGGGCGAGATCGATGGTCGAATACTCGACGCCGAGGTGGAAGCTCTCGGTCCGCACCCTGAACAGGTGATCGAACGCCGCCGACAGCACGTGCTGTCCCGTATGCTGCTGCATGTGATCGAAGCGGCGCGCCCAATCGATGCGCCCGTGCAGCGTCGTCGCCGACGGTGCGCGGTCGACCACGTGCAGGATCCGTCCATCGTCGGTGTCGACCACGTCGAGGACGCGGACATCGTGGAAGGCGCCGACGTCGTGCGGCTGCCCGCCGGAGGACGGGTAGAACGCGGTGCGGTCCAGAACCAGTGCGGTCTGGCCGCCGTGCGACACCGTCTCGAGCAGCGCCGCGTCGAACTCGCGCAGGTAGGGGTCCTGATAGTAGAGGCGTTCGGTCACACGCGTCTCCGCGAGCGTGCCGGATCGTCCAGGCCCGCTTCCTGAAAGCCCCGCGCGCGCAGCACGCAGCTGTCGCAGCCGCCGCACGGGGACCCGTCCGGCTGCGGGTCGTAGCAGCTGTGTGTGAGGCCGTAGTCGACGCCGAGCGCGAGCCCTCGCCGGATGATCGCCGCCTTCGAGAGATCGAGCAGCGGGGCGAGCACGCGCAGCGGCCGCCCTTCCACGCCAGCCCTGGTCGCGAGCGCGGCCATCCGCTCGAACGCGCGCAGATATTCGGGCCGGCAGTCCGGGTACCCGGAGTAGTCGAGCGCGTTCACGCCGATGACGATCGCCTCCGCGCCGGTCACTTCCGCCCACGCGAGCGCCAGCGACAGGAACACGGTGTTGCGGGCGGGAACGTAGGTCGGCGGGATGACGGTGGTGTCGATCGCCCGATTCTTCGGGATCTCGCCGTCGCCGACGAGCGCGGAGCCGCCGATCGTCGAGAGCGGGACCTCGAGCTCCAGATGGCGCTTCACGCCGAGCGCCTTCGCCACGTCGCGCGCCGCCTCGATCTCGCGCGCGTGGACCTGCCCGTAGCGGACGCTGAGCGCATACAGGTCGTAGCCGTCCGCCTTCGTGATGGCGCCCGCCGTGTAGGAATCGAGGCCGCCGCTCAGGAGAAGAACGGCGCGGCTCATCTCTCACCGCGGGACTTCGTCCCCCGGCCTCCCTTACACGCTCGCTCGCAGGGGCCCCAGGCCCCGCTCCGCGCGCGTGGCTCGCTCGCGCTCACTCGCTTCAGTGCGCCCGCCCCGTTCTGTGCGGCCGCGTTTCTTAGCAACGTCTACACACCGCGCGTCTGCGGATCCCAGATGTACTTGTGGGTCTGCAGCTGCAGGCGAACGGGGAGCTTGTCTGCGAGGATCCACGCGGCGAGCGCTTTCGGATCCAGCACGCCGTGGACCGGCGAGAAGAGCACCGCCGCGCAGCGGCCGATCAGCTGATGATCGGCGACGACCTGCAGTGCGAATTCGTAGTCCTCGCGGTCCTTGATGACGAACTTCACCTCGTCGGTCGGGCGCAGCTGCTGCAGGTTCGGCCAGTGCATCTTGCCGGACTCGCCGCTGCCCGGGCACTTCACGTCGATGATGCGGAACACGCCCGCCGGCACGTGCTCGACGCTCCGATGCCCGCCCGTTTCGAGCAGGACCGTGCAGCCCGCCGACATCAGCTGCTCCATCAGCGGATACACGTCCTTCTGCAGCAGCGGCTCGCCGCCGGTAATCTCCACGACCTCGCAGCCGTAGCCGCGCACGCGGGCGACGACCTCATCCACCTCCATCCTGCGCCCCTCGTGGAACGCATAGGGGGTGTCGCACCACGAACAGCGGAGGTCGCACGCGGTCAGACGCACGAAGACGCACGGCCGCCCCGCGTGTGTGGACTCACCCTGGATCGAGTGGAAGATCTCGTTGACGGTCAGCATCGGCGCCCGAAACCAATATTGTAGCGCGAGGGGCGAACGGCCAGGGGCGAAGGGGGAACGGGGTGAAACTGGAACCGCCGTACACCAGGCTGTGTCTCTGGGAACGTCCGCGCACGCTCTACGCAAGCGCCACGACTACAGCAGTCAACGCAAAGAACAGCCGTCGACGCAACAAGACGCCGCACCTTTCAGCCAGCCCGCCGCGACAACGCCCGAAACGCCCTCGCCCTTCGCCCCTCGCACCTCGCTCCTCGCTCCTCGCCCATCGCTCCTCGATACAATGTCCCGCATGAAGCCGATCTTCTATTCGAAGCCGACCTGAACCACCTGCAAGAACGCCAGGAGTTTCCTGGACGAGCGGAACATCCACGTGGAACAGATCGACATCAACAAGACCCCGCCGCCGCGCGAGTTCCTCGAGAAGCACATCGACGCCGCGCGCTTCCTCGACTACGTGAGCACGCGAAGTCCGGTCTTCAAGGAGCGTCCGCTGCCGAGGTCGAAGAAGGAGGCCATCGACCTGATGATGGACAACCCGAACCTGATCAGACGTCCGATCCTCGTGCGCGGATCAAAAGTGACGTTCGGGTTCGACAAGGACGAATACGACCGGCTCACATGAGTGTCCGCGTCGGAACGTCGGGGTGGAGCTATCCGAGCGGAAAGGGCGCCTGGAACGGCGTCTTCTATCCGGCGCCGCCTGGCGCATCGAAGCGCAGGAAGGGCGCCTTCGACGAGCTCGCGTTCTACGCCGAGCACTTCGACACCGTCGAATTGAATTCGAGCTTCTACCGCGTCCCGTCGCCGCAATCGACGAAGAGCTGGGCCGAGCGCACGCCGAGGGACTTCGAGTTCTCGGTGAAGCTGTATCAGAAGTTCACGCATCCCGAGATGTTCGCGAAGGCGACTGGCGAGGACCCGTCCGAAATCGGCGGCGCGGACGTCGACGAGTTCCGCCGCGCGCTCGATCCGCTCGCGAGCGCCGGCAAGCTGGGCGCGCTGCTCGCGCAATTCCCGGCCAGCTTCAAGAACGACGCGAACGCGCGCGGCTACCTCGAATGGCTGCTGCGCGCGTTCAAGGACTACGCCGTGGCCGTGGAACTGCGGCACCGCAGCTTCAGCGACGATCCCAGACCCACGATGGCGCTGCTGGGGGAGTACGGCGCCGCGCTCGTGCAGATCGACGAGCCGAAGTTCCGGCTCTCGATCCGGCAGAACCTGCTGCCCAACGTACGGACCTTCTACTACATGCGCCTGCACGGCCGGAACGCGCAGCAGTGGTGGCGCCACGAGAAATCCGAGGACCGCTACAACTACCTGTATTCCGCCGACGAGCTGCAGCCGATTGTCGAAGCCGCCCAAGAAGCCTCGCGCGAGGTGAAGAAGGCGTACCTCTACACGAACAATCACTTCTCGGCGAAGTCAGTCGCGAACGCCGCCACCATCAAGCACAAACTCGGGCAGCCGCTCGACGGCGCGTATCCCGGGGAATTCGTCGAGCGCTACCCCGACCTGAAAGGGATCGTCAAGATCCTCCCGCCTCGTCCTTCAGATACGCTCGTGTGATCGCATCGCCTTTCTGAATCCTGTTGACGACGTCCTGGCCGGCCAGCACGCGCCCGAAGACCGTGTACTTGCCGTCGAGTTCCGGCGCCGGGCGCCGGGTGATGAAGAACTGGCTGTCGGCCGCGGTGCGCTGCGTGCCGGGATACGCCATCGATACCGCGCCGGCCACGTGCCGCCGCTTCTTCGTGACTTCCGAGACGCCGATAGGCGTACCTGACCCGCCGCGTCCCCACACCGCCTCGCGACTCACGTCGCGCGATGCCGGGTCGCCCACCTGAATGAGGAAGTTCGCCTCAGCCCGATGAAATCGCAGGCCGTTGTAGAACCCCTGCTTCACGAGCTCGATGATGCGCGCGACGGTCTTCGGCGCTTCTTCCGGATACGTCTCGAACTCGATGGTGCCGCGCGCGGTTTCGAGCACGACGATTGGGCCGGCGCCCGGGGATTTATCCTGCGGGCTGACGGGTGCCACGACCCACCAACCGGCGAGCACGAGAGCGGCGATTGTGAGACGGGTCATGCTCGTGGCTTTCTGTCTGCATTTATCAATTCGCGCTGGGGCCCCGCCCCCAGCGCGCTGCGCTCGCTCACGCTCGCGATCCTGGCTCGGAACAACCGGCTGCTTGGAGCGGCGACTCTGAGGTTTACTGCTTCACCAGCTTGCCGACTTTCGTAACACCCCGCTTTGGACACACATCCATCAGCACACACTGCGGGCACAGCGGGTACACGGGGCGGCACACGTTCTGGCCCCACGTGACGAGATACAGGTTGATCACCGGCCACCAGCGGCGCGGCGTGGCCGTGTAGAGC
>JABFWM010000669.1 GCA_013362195.1 Acidobacteriota bacterium | reverse complement strand
GGGGTGAGCGCCGAGGTCGCCGGCCGCGTCGCCCGGCTCGCGCACGATCTCGGCGATCGCGTCGCGGCGGGCGGGGCGCTGGTCGAACTCGATCAGGAGAAGCTCCGCTACCGCGCCGACGCGCGGCGCGCGGCGCTCGCGCAGGCGCGGGCGCGCTACGGCGCCACCGCCGACGGAGAGCTTCCCCCGCTCGAGCGCGTCCCCGAAGTGGTGAGCACCGGCGCGCAGCTCGCCGACGCACAGCAGCGGCTCGATCGCGCCAGGAGCCTCGCGTCGCGCCAGCTGGTGCCGCAATCCGATCTCGACGCGGCGCAGACGCGCCTCGACACCACCCGCGCCGCGCACGAGCAGGCGCTCGCCTCCGCGCGTCAGCTGCGCGCCGACATCCAGGCGCAGGAATCCTCGCTGCGCCTCGCCGAGCGCGAGGTCCGCGACGCCACCGTCCGCGCGCCGTTCGAGGGCTACGTCGCCGAGCGGCTGGTCTCGCTCGGCCAGTTCGTCCAGCCGCAGACGCCGGTCATGCGCATCGTCCGGCTGCAGCCGCTGAAGGTCACGGCCGAAGTGCCGGAGAAGTTCGCGCCGTGGATCGAGACCGGGCGCGACATCGTGCTGCGCGTCGACGCGTTTCCGGATCAGCCCGTCCACGGCCGCATCGTCCGCGTGAGCCCCGCCGTGAGCATGAAGTCGCGCGCGTTCGCGATCGAAGGGGAAGTGCCGAACGCGGACGGCCGCCTGAAGCCCGGCACCTTCGCGCGCGTCCAGATCGCGACGGACCACGTCGATCGCGCGATCACGATCCCGGCCGGCGCCGTGCAGAGCCGCTACGGCACCAATCGCGTGTTCCTCGTGAAGGACGGCACGCTCGCGGGCCGCGAAGTGGTGCTCGGCGATCGCGTCGGCGATCGCGTCGAGGTCACGCAAGGACTGGACGCGGGCAGCGTGATCGTGTCGCGCGACGTCGAGCAGCTCACCGATGGGATGAGAGTCAGCGCCCGTTGACAGGCGTAGGGCGGGCGTGTCGACCCGCCGCGTGAGCCGGGTCTGAAGACCCGGCCTACGAGTACCCTGACTGAACCTGACATGCGAGTAAACGTAGGGCGGGTCTTTAGACCCGCCTAATCGCGGGCCTTCAGCGACCAGCGGGAGGCCCGTCCGGCGACAAGTCCTGAGCCCTGAGTCCCTCATGTCATTCGCAAGCTTCTGCGTCCGCCGCCCCGCGTTCACGACGATGCTCGTGATGATGTTCGTCGTGACCGGGCTGTTCTCGTTCAACGATCTCAGCGTCGACCTGCTGCCGAAGGCGGATCCGGCGACCGTGCAGGTGGTGTTGATGCTGCCGGGCGCGAGCCCCGAGGAGCTCAATAGCTCGGTCGTCGAGCCGGTCGAGCAGTCGCTCAGCAGCATCGCCGGCATCGACGAGATGAACGCGCGCATCTTCGAAGGGCAGGCGCGCGTCATCCTGAAGTTCATTCTCGAGCGCGACATCAACGACGCCGCGCAGGACGTCCGCGAGAAGGTCGCGCAGGCGATGAAGGACCTCCCGCCGGAAGTGGAGCCGCCGGTCATCACCAAGGTGGATCCCGAAGCGGATCCGGTCATCAGCTTCGCGCTGTCGGGCCCGCTCGGGATCCGGGCGCTGACCGAGATCGCCGACAAGACCATCCGGCGCGGCATCGAGACCGTGGACGGCGTCGGCGAGGTGACGATCTCGGGCGGGCACATGCGCGAGATTCACGTCGTGCTCGACGTCGAGAAGCTGAACGCGCACGGCCTGACCGTCGATCGCGTGCGCGACGCGATCGTCTCCGAGAACGTCGAGATTCCCGGCGGCCGCATCCAGCAGGGCGACGCCGAGCTGACCCTGCGCACGCTCGGCCGCCTCGACTCCTCCGAACAGTTTTCCAACGTCGTTGTCGCGACCGCCGCCGGGACGCCGATCCGGCTGCGCGACGTCGCCGCGGTCGAAGATACGACCGAGGAGGCGCGGACCTCCGCCTTCTTCGACGGCCAGCGCACCGTCGTCATGGACGTGCGGCGGCAGTCGGGGCAGAACACGGTGCAGGTCGTCGAGGCGGTGCGCGACAAGCTCGCGCAGCTGCAGCGCGCGCTCCCCCCGGAAGTCAGGGTGACGATCACGCGCGACGACTCGAACTTCATTCACGCGTCGATTGCCTCGCTCGAGGAGCACCTCCTCCTCGGCAGCCTGTTCGCCAGCCTGGTGATCATGGCGTTCATCCGCAACCTGCGCGTCGTGTTCGTCGCCTCGCTGGCGATTCCGGCGTCGATCATCGCCAGCTTCGCGCTCGTCCGCGCCGCCGGCTTCACGCTGAACAGCATGACGCTGCTCGCCCTCACCCTCGCCGTCGGCATCGTCATCGACGATGCGATTGTGGTGCTGGAGAACGTCTTCCGCCACATGCAGGAAGAGGGGGTGCCGCCGTTCCAGGCGGCGATCGACGGCACCAGGGAGGTGACGCTGGCGGTGGTGGCGACGTCGGTGTCGCTGATCGTGATCTTTCTGCCAGTGGCGTTCATGAGCGGCTACACGCAGCGGTTCATCTATCCGTTCGGCTTCACGATGGCCTTCGCCGTCATGGTGTCGCTGCTGGTCAGCCTGACGCTGACGCCGATGCTCAGCGCGCGCGTGCTGCGGAGCGACGGGCGCATCCATCGTCATGGCGAGGGATTCTTCGGGAGGGTGGACGCGGCCTACCGGCGATCGCTCGAGTGGTCGCTCGACCATCGGGCGGTCATCGTCCTCGTCAGCGCGGTGGTGTTCGCCTCGACGTTCGTGCTGAGCCGGATGATCGGGCGGTCGTTCCTGCCCAACGAGGACATGGGCGAGTTCCAGCTGGTGATCGACGCGCCCGAGGGCACGTCGCTGCAGGGCATGGAGAAGGTGGTGCTCGGCCTGACGCCGAAGCTGAAGGCGCTCGCCGGCGTCGCGCACGTGATGCCGACGATTTTCGAGCGCGTGAACCATTCGCACATCTTCATCGAGCTGCGGCCGCTCGCGGACCGCGCGCTGACGCAGGATCAGATCGCCGACAGCGTGCGCACGCTGATGCAGCAGTATCCGAGCTACAAGCCCTCGGTGCTGATCCGCACGCCGCTCGGCGGCGGCGAGTCGTCGTTCTATCCGATCCAGCTGAACCTGATGGGCCCGGACCTGCGCCAGCTCTCGTCGTACTCGCTGCGCGTGCTGGCCGACGTGCAGCGGATGCCGTACATCAGCGATGCGAAGTCGGCGGTGAACCTGAGCAACCCGGAACTGCGGGTCGCGGTGGATCGGCAGCGCGCGGCGGACCTCGGCGTGCGCATCTCCGATCTGGCGCGGGCGCTGCGGCTGATGGTGAGCGGCGAGGACGAGATCTCGAGCTACCGTGAACGCGGCGAGCGCTATCCGGTCAAGATCCGCGTGCGCGAGGATCAGCGCTCCGATGCCGGCGCGATTGGCGGCCTGATGGTGCCGTCGTCGCGCGGCGAGCCGGTGCGCGTGGACAACGTCGCGCAGCTCGAACGCGGCTTCGGGCCGACGGTGATTCAGCGGTTCAACCGGCAGTTCTCGGTGGCGGTGTTCGCCGACATCAAGCCCGGACAGCCGCTCGACGCGGCGCTCCGCGGCATCACCGCGTCGGCGCGCGCGCTGAACCTGCCGCCCGGCTACTCGTTCAAGCTGACGGGCCAGGCGAAGCTGCTCGACGAGACGACGATGAACATGGTGCTCGCGCTGACGCTCGCGAGCATCTTCATCTACATGGTGCTGGCGATGCAGTTCGAGAGCTTCGTGCAGCCGCTGGTGATCATGACCGCGCTGCCGCTGTCGCTGCCGTTCGCGCTGCTGACGCTGTGGCTGACGGGGCGGGTGCTGAACCTGTGGAGCGCGCTCGGCGTGCTGCTGCTGCTCGGCATCGTCAAGAAGAACTCGATCCTGCAGGTGGACTACACCAACGTGCTGCGCCGGCAGGGGATGCCGCTGCGCGAGGCGCTGGTGCAGGCGTCGGAGACGCGGCTCCGTCCGATTCTCATGACCACGGCCGCGATCGTCGCCGGTCTGGTGCCCACCGCGCTGGGCGTCGGCGCCGGCGCCGCGCAGCGCGCCGACATCGCCGTCACGATCGTGGGGGGCCAGTCGCTGTGCCTGTTCCTGACGCTGCTGCTCGTGCCGGTCAGCTATTCGCTCGCGGAGGAGGGCGTCGCGCGCGCGAAGCACGTCTGGCGCGCCCGTGTCCGCGGCCAGGCGCCGGCGGAAGCCTGAGGCGCGCGTCCATTTACGCCGGGTCTGAAGACCCGGCCTACGAACGCGCCGGGTCTGAAGACCCGGCCTACACCTGGTGGTTGTAGGGCGGGTCTTCAGACCCGCCGTCACGTGTAGGCCGGGTCTTTAGACCCGGCGACGATGGGACGCGTAGCCGATGAACTCGAGAATCTGTTCGCGTCGGTATTCGGTGGACCCCCAATGAGGGTAGTCAACCGGCGTTTCCACCAGCTTGCTGCGGACGGGATTGCTGACGATGTACTCCATGACTTCTTCCGTCTTTTCAGCGTCTCGCAGGACGTGCTCGTAGTAACCCTCCTGCCACAGGCACGCTCGGCGCGTCTGCTTGAACGCATAGCCGGAATGCTGCTTGGCGAGCTTCATGAACGCCACAAGGTCCGCACTATCATCCACGCCATCGACCAGCAGGTGCACGTGATCCGGCATGAAGCAGTACGCGAGGATTGCGATCGCATTCCGTGCAGCAGTTTTCGTAATGTGATCGAGCACGAGTTTCACCGCGCCGGCGTCCTTGAAATACGGCGCGCGGTCATGCGTGCAGAGCGTGAGGAAATACCGCTGAACACCCGGGTACGGGAACTGGCGGATACGTCGCGGGCGTGAC
>JABFWM010000105.1 GCA_013362195.1 Acidobacteriota bacterium | reverse complement strand
ATCGGCGGCGGCCCGGCGAGATAAAACGTGGCCCGCGCCACACTGCGCAGCAACGGCCAGAACGGTGCGATTGACATCCGCCCGCGATGAATCCCCGCCGGATCGCCCGGCCCGATCTCTTCCGCGAAGTACGCGACGCGCAGCTCCGGCAGCCGTGCCGCGCAGGCGTCGATGACGTCGCGGTAGATCAACAGGTCGCTGGTGCGCGCGCCATAGGCCAGCGTCACCGGCTGCCGGCGCTCCGCCGCGAGGTCCTCGAGGAACGCCGTGAACGCCGTCACGCCGGTGCCGCCGGCGATCAGCACGATCTCGCCTTCGCCATCCACTACGAAGTCGCCGTACGGCATCTTGATCCAGACCTGGCGCCCCTGCACCAGATCGCGCTCCATGCGCTCGGTGAATGTCCCGTGCACCGCGAAGGTGACGCGGAGCCGGTCGCGCTGCGCAGGGCCGCTCGCAATCGAGAACACCCGCGATTCAGGCCAGAAGCCGCCGGGGTCGTACGGGTCGAGCGCGAGGTGGAGGAACTGTCCCGCCCGGAACCGCGGCGCCGGGCGCTCGGGACGCAGGGTCACGGAATAGACGCGGTCGCCGTGCGCGAGCACCTGTTCGACGACGCACCCGAGTTTCTGAATAGCCGTCATCCTTCACACAGGACCGCCGGAAACCCGCTCGCCGCCCATGAACCGTCCGAACACCGAGGCCATGTAGTCGAGCCGGGCCGTATCGAGGCCCGGATAGACGCCCACGAAAAATGTATTGTTCATTACAAAATCGGTATTGACCAGCCCGGCCACGACCCGGCGCGGAATCTGCTCGAACGCGGGGTGCCGCAGCAGATTGCCCGCAAACAGGCTGCGGGTCTCAATCCGATTCGCTTCGAGGAACTTCACGATCTCTGCACGGTTGAAGCCAGCGCCCTCGCGGACGCTGATCGCGAACCCGAACCACGACGGCTCTGCATGCGGCGTCGCCGTCGGCAGCACCAGCCGATCCTCGTACGGTTCGAGCGCGGACCGCAGGCGATCGAAGTTGGCGCGCCGCGCCGCGACGAACGCGTCGAGCTTCCGCAGCTGCGCGCAGCCGATCGCCGCCTGCATGTCGGTGACCTTCAGGTTGTAGCCGATGTGGCTGTAGACGTACTTGTGGTCGAAGCCGCGCGGCAGCGTGCCGAACTGCTGGCTGAAGCGCGTGCCGCAGGTGTTGTTCTCGCCGCCGGCGCAGTAGCAGTCGCGTCCCCAGTCGCGGAACGATCGCGCGATCCGCGCCAGCGTTTCGTCGTTGGTGACGACGGCGCCGCCCTCGCCGAGCGTGATGTGGTGCGCGGGATAGAACGAGACGGTCGCGAGATGGCCGAAGGTGCCGGTCAGCCGGCCGCGGTAGCGCGAGCCCAGCGCGTCGCAGTTGTCTTCGATCACCCACAAGTCGTGCTTCCGCGCGAGCTCGGTCACGACGTCGAGATCGAACGGCACGCCGAGGGTGTGCGCCATCATGATCGCCCGCGTGCGCGGACCGATCGCCTGCTTCAGATGATCCGGATCCGCGTTGTAGTCGCCGAGCCGCACGTCGACGAAGACCGGCGCCAGGTTGTTCTGCAGAATCGGCGCAAGGGTCGTCGGAAACCCCGCGGCAACGGTCACCACTTCATCGCCCGGCTTCAGCCGGCGATCGCCCAGCTTCGGCGACGTGAGCGTCGTCAGCGCCACCAGGTTGGCCGACGAGCCGGAGTTCACGAGCAGCGCGTCGGAGAGCCCCAGGTAGTCGGCGAACTCCGCCTCGAAGCGCTCCGCGTAGCGGTTCGCGGTCAGGAAGAAATCGAGGCTCGCGTCGATCAGGTTGCACAGTTCCTCGTCGTCGAAGACGCGGCCGGCGTAGTGGACGAGATCGGTGGCGGGGTCGAAGGGCCGCCGCGAGAACTGCTCGCGATAATAGTCGCGAACCAGGGAGGCAATCTGCGCGCGCAGCGCGTGAGGCGTGGACACGTCGACTCCGTTCGATGCGCGTTCAGCCGCCCGAGATCGTCGGGATGATGGCCACCGTATCGCCGTCGGCCAGGCGGCGTTCCCGCGCGCGATACAGCAGCATCTCGTCGTTGACCGCGAAGTTGAAGACGGAATCGTCCAACTGCTCCCGGAACCCGGGGATGCGCCGATCGAGGACGTCCACGAGCTCGCCGACGGTGGCGACCGGCTCGCTGATACTCAACGTATCGGACGGACCCACGCGGAGCGTAGAGGGCAGCACGACGGTGATCATGCCCCGACGATGGCCTCGAGTTGTCCGCGCCACGGCCGGCGTGGCAGGCCGGCCTCGTCGAGATCCGACAGGTCGTAGAAGCGCGTCAGCATGCGATCGAATTCCGCGCGGTCGATCCGTTCGCCGGCGTAGGGGCCCGCGGTCAACGGTTCCTCGAACCAGCGGTCCGGCAGCGTGTCGTGCTCGCGGCGGACGCCGAGGCGATGATTGATCATGCGCTCCACGCCGGTGACGTTGTGTCCGATCGCGTCGAGGGCTTCGGGCGCGAGATCGAGGCCGGTCACGTTGCCGATCTGGTGCCCGAACTCCTCGAGCCCCGGCAGCGACGGGCTGTTGAACAGCTTCGTGGTGAACCGGCACATGCCGACCGAGTCGCCGACCCCGTAGACGTTCTCGCAGACGCGAACTGCACGTTCCTTGCCGTCGTACGCGTCCGGCGCGGCGGCGACCGGACCGCCGTAGAGGCGCGATTTGAACGCGGGGTCGTCGTTGATGCGGGCGTTGATCTCGAGCGTGGCGCGATTGCGGAGATGATCCATCCCGCGCGTCGCGACCGCGAGACCGAGCGCAAACGCCTTGAGGATCCGCGCGTCGTGCGGATCGCTCTGCATCAATCCCTTCACCGCCATGCGATACGCCAGCGCTTCGGCCGGATACCGTCCCCGCTCGACGGCGCGCGTGCCATCCGCGAGCGTATCCCCGAAATCCTCGCGCGCGGCGATCATGAACAGCAGCCGTTCGATCGTCTCGGCATTCCCCCACGTCAGCGCGAGGCCGCCGGTCTCGCGCTCCGTGATCAGCCCCCGCTGGAACAGTTCCATCGCCCAGGCGATGGCCGATCCCGTCGACGCGGTGTCGAGACCGAGATCGTTGCAGATGTTGTTCAGGCGGATCACCGACTCGATCCGCTCGACGCCGAGGTTCGGCCCGAACTTCCCGAGCGTCACGTATTCCGGACCGTCGCCGCGCCCGTACTTATCCGAGCGATCCGCGTTCAGCTCGTTCAACGGCCGGCAGTTCACCGGACAGCGAAAGCATCCCGCCATGCCCGGCCGATAGGGGGTGATGTGCTCCGCGTCGAGCCGCTCGGTCCACGTTGTCTCCTGATGGTTCTTCGTGCCCATCGCGCCGAGCAGGCGACTGGGCTTATAGAGAAACGGCGTGCCGGTCGTCTTGAGCGCGTGCTTGACGACCGACGTCTCGAGCAGCTTCTGCGCAATCTGACGGTTGTAGCCCTTGTACGGCTGCGCGGTCTCGAAGTCGTGCGTCTGCCCCTGCACGACGATGGCCTTGACCTTCAACGATCCCATCTTCGCGCCTGGTCCGCCGCGCGCGTAGCACGCCTTCGGGCCCGCCATGATCGCGCTCGTCAGCACGAGGTTCTCGCCGGCGCGCGTGATGTTCACCATCGCGAGATCGCGCGTCCAGGTCCCGTGAAAGTCATTCGGGATCCGCTCCCGAAGATCGATGTTGTCGAGACCCAGGTACGGCGCGGCGTCGACGAAATGAATCCAGCCGCCGTGGACGTGCAGCAGCGTCCATGAAGCGGCGGCGCCGAACAGCACGAGATGGTCGATGCCGTTCATGCGAATGAACGAGGGAAAGTAATCGCCCGCGTTGCAGTCCATCAGCACGCCGGACTCGGGCGACCACGACGTGGCGTTGCCGCGCGCCGCGCTCGGCACGATCCCGGTGAGCACCCCCGAGCCGAAGATGAGCGGCACCTCGGGATGCAGCGGCTGCAAGGTCTCGTCGAGCAGACGATGCAGATAGAACATGTTTGCGCCGCGGCCCCCGAGCAGGCCCCGCACGACGCGCATCGGCGTGTAGCCGCGCTGCACCGTGCGTCGCTCGAGATCGACGAAGAGCGTGGCGCCCTGCGTCGGGTACTGTGGCGCCTCCGGCATCTCCGCGACAAGACGCGCCACGCGGTCGCGGATCGGCATGCCAGCAGTATAGAACGGCGGCGCGCGGCCGCTCGCGGCGGCGCCGCCACGGTGAGATAGAATCCCACGGTTTCTCAACCCTTGGAGGTCGGCATTGACGCAGCGATTCGTGTGCGTTGCCGCGCTGGCGGCAATCGTAGGTCTGGGAGCGTGTGGGAAGTCGGAGGAGAGCAAACAGAAGGAAGAGGCGGCGAAGCAGGCGGAACAGACCGCGAAGACGGCCGAGCAGGGCGCGGAGCAGGCCGCGAAGGGTCTCGAGCAGATGGCGAAGGGACTCGAGGCGATGGCGTCCGGCGGCGGGAGCGGCGACGAGAAGCCGGTCGACCCGGTCAGCTTCCGCGATCTACAGGCGCTCTTCCCCGACGTCGGTGGCTGGACGAAAGCCAAGCCGACCGGAGAACGGATGAACTCGCCGTTTCCCTACTCGCAGGCCGAGGTGCGCTACACGAAGGAGAATTCGGATATTGAGCTGAAGATGGTCGACTCCGGCTTCAACAAGCTGCTCCTCACGCCTTACGCCATGTTCCTCCAGGCTGGTTATGAAAAGGAGACCGAGAGCGGCTACGAGAAGTCGGTGAAGGTTGGGAACCAGCCGGGATGGGAGACCTGGAACAGCCAGGACAAGCACGGTGAATTGAACGCGCTGGTCGGCAAGCGCTACCTGGTCACCATCGAAGGCAA